>JAJZLA010000217.1 GCA_021803845.1 bacterium
GTCCCGATACTATGAATATTCCAATAATAATTTTATCCGTAGTCGAAGACAAAGAGACCGGATTTAAAATAGGAGTGGAAAAATATCTCATTAAAGGCGTCGAATACCCGCAGTTACTGAACGAGGTTGATGGGCTTTTAAATAAGGGCGGCTCTAAATAGTTTCCCCCTCGCGTTTATTTTAGCTTGACATAATCTACCGTATATTTTATATTATAAAAATAAAATTATTTAAGGAGAAGCAATGCCTAAAGTTCTTATAGCAGACGACGAACCTCATATAAGGCTGCTTTTAGAGCAGACGCTCGAAGATCTCGAAGACGAGGGATTAGAGATTTTTACCGCCGAAAACGGTACGGAAGCCCTTGATTCGATTAAAGAAAACAAGCCGGACATGGTTTTTCTCGACGTAATGATGCCTAAAATGAACGGGTTCGAAGTATGCTCGGAAGTAAAAAACAACCTAAAAATCCCCGGTATATACATAGTTCTTCTCACGGCAAAAGGCCAGGAGATAGATAAATTAAAAGGAATGGAATCCGGAGCCGATATGTATATGACCAAACCTTTTAATCCAGACGACATAGTAAAAAAAGTCCGCGAAATTTTATAAAAATTTATCCCTTTCTGCCAATTTAGTTCTCGTTATGCCAACTTTGTTGCACTATGTTTTTGGGTGCGCAAGCCTCTTAGGCGGCCCGTTTACAAAAAAATCGGCGTAATTAATCCTGTTTTTCATGATGGCACGTAAATTGCTTATATTTTAATTAAGATTAAATAATTTACAGGAGCTTTTATAATGAATGAACAGACTGTTTCCGGTTTAAACCATATATCAGGGTCGTCCAATATTTACAAGGCTATTTTGGATAATTCGCTGGTCGGCATAGTTCTTTTAGAACACAGGCATATAGTCTCGGCAAACAAAAAAATGGCCGAATTGTTCGGATACGATTCGCCGGAAGAGATGCTCGGCTACACCACCAGAATACTTTACCGCTCGGATGCCGATTTTGAAGAAGTAGGCAGAATAGTATATTCCGACCTTGCCGAAGGAAAAGAAGCTAAGCTGGAACTAATAGCCAAAAGAAAAGACGGCTCGGAGTTCTGGTGCCTCTTGACGGGAAAATCGGTCAACCCCGGCGAGGCAGGCGGCGCAGATTCCGTCTGGATTTATCAGGACATCACGAAAGAAAAAGAAGTCGATATGATGAAGACCGATTTCATATCCACCGTATCGCACGAATTAAGGACGCCCCTTACTTCCATACTCGGTTTTGCGAACATCATAAGCAGGAAATTTAAAGACTCCGTATATCCCGTCCTTAACTTAGAAGATAAAAAAATTAAAAAAACCGCAGACCAGATTGAAAGCAACTTAGGCATAATAATATCCGAAGGGCAGAGGCTTACTTCCCTCATAAACGACGTACTCGACATAGCCAAAATGGAAGCCGGCAAGATAGATTGGAAAGACGAACGCTTTACCGCACGGTATGCCGTAGAGCATGCCGTATCGGCAACATCTTCTCTTTTTCAGGAAAAAAAGCTCGGCATAGTAACGGACATAGAAGACGGTCTTCCGGATATATTTGCCGACAAGGACAGATTTATCCAGGTTATCATAAATCTTCTATCCAACGCCGTAAAGTTTACTTCCCACGGAGATATAAAGGTCGGCGCAAAATTAGATAATAATTCCATCCTTATAAGCGTTTCCGATAAAGGCGTGGGTATAAGCAAAGAAAATCTCCCCAAAGTATTCGAAAAGTTCAAACAGGTCGGCGATACCTTGACCGACAAGCCTAAAGGCACGGGTCTCGGGCTTCCCATATGCAAACAGATAGTAGAGCATTACAGAGGGAAAATATGGGCGGAAAGCGCCGAAGGCGAAGGAAGCACGTTTTATTTTACCGCTCCTTTATATAAAGAACAAGCAAGTTCCGCGCATATAAAAGATTTTATAGAACAGCTTAAGAACTCGACCCCTCCCGCATTAAACTTCGGCAGTTCTTCCAAAAACATACTGATAGTTGACGACGACGCAAGCATAAGAAGGCTTTTGAAGCAGGAGCTCGAATATGCCGGCTATATTACGGACGAAGCTGCCGAAGGATTAGAAGCCTTAAATAAAATAAAGCATAAAAAATACGACCTTATTATATTAGATGTTATGATGCCCGGTTTAAGCGGATTCGACGTGGCAAGGGTATTAAAAAACAGTCCCGATACTATGAATATTCCAATAATAATTTTATCCGTAGTCGAAGACAAAGAGACCGGATTTAAAATAGGAGTGGAAAAATATCTCATTAAAGGCGTCGAATACCCGCAGTTACTGAACGAGGTCGAGGGGCTTTTAAATAAAATATAAAAGGGAACATAAATTATGAAAAACGCCAGAAGCATATTAAAAAAGATGCTGTCCAATAAGGAAACCGTAAGGATATTGAACGATACCGCCGACGGTTTGGATACGGGAGCTTTGATATTCGATATGAACGGCAATATGCTTGCGGATATAGGGCAATCGGCTTCTGAAACGGAAGCAGTCTCTTTCCCCGTAAATATTAAAGGCGAGCAGGCTGGTTACGTCAAAGGAAGCAAAAAAACGGCTGTTATCGCTTCTATATTAGCTTATATGCTTGCGGCGGAATACGATAAAAGAGACTTAATAGACGAGGTTTCTAACAGATATAAGGAAATTAACCTTTTTTACGATTTTACCGAAAAAATACTCGGATGCAGCAGCCTCAAAGATATTGCGCTGTTGACTTTATCTCTGATTAAGAACTTTATTAAGGCGGATACGGTATCCATAATGCTGAAAAATGACGAAACAAATTGGATAGACGTTATTTCCGCTTACGATTACGACGAAAAGACCGTAAAAAATTCAATCGTGCCGTTTAACGGTGAAAGCATAGCCGAGTTTGTTATGCTTTCGGGCAATGCAGAGATAATTAACGATATATCTTTGGACGGCTGGACCGCTCCCGGCGGCGGCAAAACGGGATCTATGATGTGCGCTCCGCTTAAGATAAAAGATAAAGTTATAGGAGCATTAAATATCGCTACAGAAAACCATACCGAGTTTTCTTCCTCCGATTTAAAATTATTTACGACGTTAAGCCACAATGTCGGGATTTTCGTTGAAAACGTAAGGCTTTATAAAGATTTGAAGGAAATATTTATTTCTACCGTATATACTCTCGCGGAAACTATAGAGATGAGAGATAATTACACAGGCAACCATACGAAAAGGGTAATGGAATACAGCTATGCGATAGGGGAGGTTTTAGGTATGGACAAAGATGCGATAGAAGAACTAAGGCTTTCGGCTATACTGCACGATATCGGAAAAATAGGCGTAAGTGACAACGTTCTTTTGAAGCCGGGAAAATTGACCGACGAAGAGTTTGCCTTAATGAAAAAACATCCGGTGCTCGGCGAAGAGATTTTAAAGAAAATAAAAGGTTTGGAGCATATTATACCGGGGGTTAAGCACCACCACGAAAGACACGACGGAAGAGGCTATCCCGACGGATTAAAAGAAGACGAAATCGAATTAAACGCAAAGATAATATCCGTCGCTGATACTTTCGACGCTATGACGTCCGACCGTCCTTACAGGAAGGGCATGGATGTAAAAGTCGCCATAGAAGAGCTAATAAGATGTTCCGGCACTCAGTTCGACGCAAAAATAGTGGACGCTTTCTTAAAAGCTTTGCCGCTTATAGATATGTCTAAATTATAGCAGTTTCCTTATAAAGATAATTTTAAAAACGGAGAATATTAAAATGGTTAAAAAATTAATGTATTTTACGGGGATGACTTTTTTCGTCTATTTCTTCGGATTTATTATGCTGTATCTTTTTTTGAAAAGTTTTACGATAAACAACTTTTTAGTAATGTTTGCCGTATTTTCGTTCTGTTTTGCCGCAGTAAATTCGGTTTATTTTTATTTTAACCTTTTCAAGCAGGTTAAAGAATTCGATAACGAATTTAAAAATATATCGGCTACAGATAAATACGATTTTACAAAAACATATAAGCTTCCCAAACTATTCATACCTTTTGAAACCTTTCTGACGAATCTTATCGGTTTTTCAAAGGACGCCATGCACGAACTCGTATCTA
>JAJZLA010000218.1 GCA_021803845.1 bacterium
TCTTGGAAAATAGATTCGGTTCTTTGCTTCATCTGTCAGTCTCCTTGTATAAGGTTAGATTATACCAGACTGACACGGAATTTTAAACGGTCTCCGTTCATATGCTAACCGTCCTTTTTTTATTGTTTATTATTTATTAACACAACTTACTGCGCGCGGACTTAAACTTGCTTAATGGGTTTTAAGTCTTTTTAGGGCTTCGGATTTTATCATCGAAGGGTTCCACTCCGGCTCCCAAACGAAATTTACCGTTACGGCGTTAACGCCCGGAATGCTTTTTAAAGCCTCCTCGACCTCGTATTTTATGACGCTGCTTATAGGACAGCCTTTTGCCGTTAAAGTCATATCGAGGCCGACGCCGCCGTTTTCATTTAAATTTATTTTATATACCAGCCCCAGGTCAACTATATTTACTTCAAGCTCCGGGTCTATAATGCCTTTTAATTTTTCAAGGACATCGTTTTCGTTAAATTCTGCCATGATAAACTCCTATATTAAAATTTATAATCTTCCGTTTACTTCCTTTAATATAAAGTTTATCAAATTTAAAACTAAATTAAATTGACTTTAATCACAATTAAACAATAAAAGCTATAAAATTTCAAATCCGATTTTCATCCGTAATCCCGATTTAGAAAAATATTTATATATTCCAATGCTAAGTAAATCTGGATTCCCGCTTTCGCGGGAATGACACCCGTTAGGTGAAAAGTTAAATTCCTTAATTGTCATTCCCGCGAAAGCGGGAATCCAGAAAATAAATTTCTAAATCGGGATTAGGGTTATTCATCAATACATAATCTGTTTTACGTATTTATTAATCGTTTTTTCTGGATTTTTGCAGAAGTTCTATCACCTCGCCGTCCGTGGTTTGGCTGAAATCCTCGTAAAACTCTCCTACGGCGTAAAACTCTTCGGGAGCGCTTAAAACAACTACTTTATCGACCGTTTTTTTTAATTCCCTCAAGGTATCGGCGGCGATAACCGGAACGGCTAAGATTATCTTTGCCGGTTTTTCTTCTTTAACGGCGTCTATGACTACCCTGGCCGATGCGCCGGTAGCAATGCCGTCATCGACGATTATCGCGGTCTTTCCGACGACGCTTATCTTTTCTCCTTTATGCCTGTAAATTTTTTCCCTTTCTCTTATCTCTTTAAGTTTAATCTTCTCAATATATTCTAAATATCCTTCCGGCATATTAATGCGCGATATGAGAGACTCGTTGAGATAAACCTTCGGCGATTTCCCGTCAACTATCGCCCCTATTGCTAATTCTTCCTGGTTCGGAGCGCCTATCTTTCTTACCAGCGCCACGTCTAAAGGAGATTTTAAAGCCGCCGCAATTTCATAAGCAACCGGAATACCGCCTCTCAACAAACCTATTACCACGGTATTTCCGCCGCCGAGCCTGTCCGCCGACAATTTTTCTCCAAGCAGTTTTCCCGCTTCCCGCCTGTTTTTGAATATCATATGAACTCTCCGGATAATTCTTTTTATCCGCCTCCGACATCAGGTTAAATAGATGCTCTTATTTATAAGTATATCATTAATAAAAAAATTGACTAAAAAAATAAAAATAGTATATAATTGGTAGGCATAAATAATTCCCCGCATCTTCAATTAAATCTATTCGGGCTGTTAGCTCAATCGGTAGAGCAACTGACTCTTAATCAGTAGGTCCCCGGTTCGATCCCGGGACAGCCCACCAGATATTTAACACTTTCAAGATATTCGGATTTTTGATTCTGTTGTTACGGGAGGGTGCCGAATATTGAAATAAATCTAATTAAATTGTATAATGTGAGGTAAATTTAAAATACATTTAAATAAAGAGGATTTAATTAAAATGCCTACGGATTACGGTTACGGTATCGCTAAAACGGGGGAACGCGCTCAGGAAGGCCTTTCCGACTTCTTCAGGGGGGTTTTTACGTGGATGACTCTGGGGCTTGCTATTACCGGCTTTGTTTCGTATCTCGTCGCCTCGGATAAGACCGTCGCGCTTTATCTTTACTCCCATATATTAATATTTTACCTCCTTATCGGCCTTCAGCTCGCCGCCGTTCTGGGACTTTCATTCGGAATAAACAGGCTTCCGGCGAATATCAGCGAAGCCATTTTTTTATTATATTCCGGCTTAACGGGAGTTACGTTTTCGTTTATTTTCCTCATTTATACCAACCAGTCTATCGGCGAGGTATTTTTCATCACCGCCGCTTCGTTCGGACTGCTTGCCTTTCTGGGCTACACAACAAAAAGGGATTTGACGGAAATGGGCAATTTTATGCTCGTCGGACTTTTTGCCATTATAATTGCGATGTTCGTAAATTTTTTCCTTCACAGTTCGACTTTGATGTACGTCGTCTCGGTACTCGGCGTCGTTATATTCCTGGGCTTGACCGCCTACGATATGCAGAAACTTAAGCAGATATATTTAAGCGGCGCTTTCGACGAGAGAAAAGAAAGGGTTATGGGGGCATTAACGCTTTATCTGGATTTTATCAACCTGTTCCTGATGCTTTTAAATCTTTTCGGACAGAGAAGGGATTAATTATCTCACAACGTCGTAGTGTTCCGGCGGCTTAAAGAAATATCCTCCCATCCATTCCATCGCGGTCCTAAAATAGCCGTTAATTTCAAACCTTCTCATAGACGTAACCGCGCTTATTCCGCCGAGATATTTAAACTTTCCGAATTTATTTTTTAAGGCGATGTTTATAAATTTAAGGTCTTCTCCGGCCTGCATTTTTTCGTCGAAACCTCCGACTTTTTTATAGACGTCTTTATGGCAGAATATCAAAGCCATCGACGTTTTCGATATTATATGCGCTATATTGTTGCCGAACATAAAAATCCGCGCCTTAACCGTATTAATATCCGGCAGAAGCTTTGACGTCCCGATAAAATGCCGCTCGTCTTTAAAATCGTCGAGCTTTTTTATAAAACCGTCGTTCAAAAGAGTGTCGGCATCCAGAAACAGGAAAACGTCTCCTCTCGAAACGGAGGCGCCGATGTTTCTTGCTTCCGATACTCCGCTGAAGTTATCCGCTATGAGATTGACCCCTGAGGCGGCATATTTGGATACCGCTCCTTCCGTATCGTCAGCGCCGTGAGTAACGACTATCGTCAGTTCGCAGAGAGTTTTTCCTTCTGCCGCAATCCCCCTGAAATCATCAGGATTTTCGTCTTTTTTAATGAAAACGACGCCGCTCTGGCTTAAAAGCCTTTCTATCGATGCCCCTATATACTTTTCTTCTTCGTGCGCCGGTATAATTACTGAAACCATAAAGTTATTTAACCCCTGTTGCCTTAAGAAATCTTTCCACGCTTTCCGCGGTCTTCCACGGAGGCTTAAAACCCTTATATTTTAACGCGTCTTCGGTATCGGCGTCAAGTTTAAGTTTCCTCTGTTTTACGGAATGAAAATACCCCTCCTTTTCAAGATGTTTTCCAAGATAAATCTGCTCCGTCTGCCCGGGCGTCGGAATAAAAAACGCTTTTTTATCTATTTCGGCAACATCCATAACCGTAGTATAGCCCGACCTAGAAACGACCATTTTTGCCCTGTTCATAAGCTCGTCCCGCCTTTTCTTTTCAAGAAAAGAATATATAACGGCGTTTCCGAGCTTTTCTTCGGTAAATTTACCCGGTTTACCGAGCGAAACCGCAATATTTCCTTTAAGCAGATGAATCTGCGAGAGAAGTTTTTCTTCAAGCGCCGTTCTGGTGGGTTCAGGACCGGAAATAGAAAAAAGGTAATCTATGTCTTCATCCGTCTCTATCTTTTCAAAATCGGACAAAATTCCTACGTATTCGACTTTTTCCTTTTTAAAATATCTTAAATTATGGGACAAGTCCCCAGAAAGCGAATTTTCCGCATAATCCGGGACTATTATCTTTTCGAATTTATCCTGAAGGTAATGATTGTAATACTCCGTAACCATCTCGGCGAAAGCAAGCCTCAACGGAGCTATAAATCTCAGCTGGTGAAACAGCAGGTAAGAGGGTACGGAATTGCAGTAAGAACCGAACCTCGAATCGGAAATTATAAGGTCTATTTTATTTTCCCGAACTATCCCTGCGATATCTTTCGTTTTTCCTTATCCCT
>JAJZLA010000219.1 GCA_021803845.1 bacterium
TTGCTTAGTTTATCGTTTACGCTTTTCCCGCGCTTGAGTTTCCGTCTTTAATATAGGAAATAATTAAAGAAATTAGCTCCTCTTTGGCTTCAGTCGCAAAAATATTCTGCGCATGCGCCGAACCGTTAAACAAATGAATAGTTTTAGGAGATTTAGTCATTGCATGCATTTTTTTAATGCCATCGGCAAACTTTTCTTCTTTCGAGCCTATATAGTGGATTGGCACGTCTATAAAATCCACTCCCTCGGCATATACTGGCGATAAAGCTATTACCGATTTTATTTCCGAAGGCTTATAAAGTTTAGATGCGCTTAAAACCGCCGCGCCTCCCATGCTCGAACCTAATAAAGAAATATTTTTCACGAAATCTAATCCTTGCACAAACTTAATCGCTCCTATAATGTCTTCGCCGTATGCGTTTAATCCGGCGCTTCCTTCTTTTGAATTTCCGTATCCCCTGAAATCAAACGTCAGAGAAGATATTTTGTTCTTTAACAACACGTCGCAGAGGTCGTAATAACTTTCTTTATTAAAAACTCTGCCATGGGCAAGAATTACTATATCTGGATAAGAACCGAATAAAGAACCGTATATATCGCCGCCGTCGGCGGCTTCAAAATTAACTTCTTTAAAATTCACGTTCATATAATTTTACCTCGACGAAATTAAAATATTTTACACAATTCAATTATCGTTTATGCGCCGTAAATATATGAAACACAATTTTATGGTTTATACTCTTACGCATTTGACTTAATATATTTATATTAAATTATACCACAAATACGATAACGTAATTTAATAGAGACAAAGTTTTATCAAGACTTAAATACAGGCCGTTTATTTGCTAGTACTTCGTTGACTCTGCCGACTTTCGTTTTTTGCGGAGATTTAGCCGCTCTCGACTTTTTAGTTTTTAATTTTATCTCTTTTACTGCTTTTATAAAATTGTCCAACGTTCTTATAGATTCGGTTTCCGTAGGCTCTATCATAATAGCTCCGTGTATATTTTTCGGAAAATAAACCGTGGGCGGATGAAAACCGTAATCTATCAATAGCTTTGCAAGTTCGATTGTGGATATTCCGCCTTCTTCAATCGCTTTATCGCTAAAAACACATTCGTGCATGCACAACCCTTCTTCAAAAGGGTCTGAACCGGATAGTATTTCGTCGAGTTTTTTCTTGACGTAGTTTGCGTTAAGCACGGCAATTTCGCTCACGGAACCAACGTTATCCCGTCCTAACGAAAGAAGATAGGCGTATGCCCTTATTAACACGGCAAAATTGCATAAAAAAGGCGTCATTTTCCCAATAGAATTCTTCCTGTCTTCTGAAAGCTCGTAAACCTGATTTTCGGCGTTAAAATCTTTATCGTAATTAGATGTATTTTTTCCGTTATTCTTATCTGCGGCGGTTTTCTTAACGTAAGGAATAGGAAGAAATTCCCTTAATGATTCGACGATGCCGAGCGCTCCGCTTCCAGGTCCGCCTCCTCCGTGAGGAGTAGAAAAAGTTTTATGCAGGTTAAGCTGAATCAAATCTATTCCCATATCGGAAACTTTTACGTTCCCGAGAAAAGCGTTAAAGTTTGCGCCGTCCATATAAACAAAAGAGCCGTTTTTATGCATAATTTCGGCAATTTTTTTTATGTCTTTTTCAAAAACGCCGAAAGTGTTCGGATTGGTTATCATAATTCCGGCGACGTCTTTTGAAATAAACTTTTTCAATTCTTCGGCATTGAGCGTTCCCGCTTTTCCGGTTTTAATTTCTACCGGAGTAAATCCCGCAAGAACCGAACTTGCCGGATTTGTACCGTGCGAACTGTCGGGAACCAATATAGTTTTTCTATTTTCGCCTTTTAACTCAAAATATTTCTTTATAACTTTAAGTCCGGCAAACTCGCCCGCCGCACCTGCCTGAGGAACGAAACTGAATTCCGCAAGTCCCGTAAGTCCGCATAAAATATTATTAAAATCGTAAACTATTTTTAAAACAGGCTGAATTAAATTTGCCGGCATTAAAGGATGAAGGTTTTTAATATTTTCAAGAGACGCTATTTTTTCGTTTATTTTTGGATTATACTTCATTGTACAGGAACCAAGCGGATAAAAAACAGTATCGACGCACATATTCCATGCCGACAGTCTGGTAAAATGCCGAACAACGGTCGGTTCCGATACTTCGGGAAGTCCCGGAGGATTTTTTCTGATATATTTAGAATCGATATATGCGCTTTCGTCTTTTCTTAAATCTGATTTTTTTAAGCCGCAATCAGGTATTCCTATACCGTTTACTCCTTTAGAACTTTGCTCTATCAAAGGGTCTTCGTCAAAAAAAATACCTTTTATTCCTGGAAATTTAGCCATTCAAAACCTCTTTTGCATTTTTTACGTATTTTTCGATATCGCTTAAACGGATATTTTCGGTGGCGGATATTAAAACGGCGTTCTCCGAAAGAGCTATGCCGGCTACAATATCTCTTGCCGCCATTTTTTCTATAAATTCCGACGCGGTCGTTTTATTATTATATTTATTTGTATCCGCCTTAAACTTAAGCGAAAATTCGTTGAAAAAATCTCCGCCGTAAAGCGGTTCAAATAAACCCGTTTTTAATAATTCATCTCTCAATATATGAGCAAGTTTAAGATTCAATAAAGCTATATCTTTAAATCCGCTTTTAGCACATAAGGCAAGATATATCGCCGCTCTGATGGCGTTCAAAGAACTGTTGGTGCAAATATTGGATGTTGCGGCACCCCTTCTAATATGCTGTTCTCTCGTCGAAAGAATAAAGGCGTAAGCGTCTCTATTGTTACCGTCTTTAGTTTTGCCTACGATTCTTCCGGGCATCTGCCTTACGTATTCTTTTTTTGCCGCAAATAGACCTAAAAGCGGTCCGCCGAAATTCATATAGTTACCGAATGAATTCCCTTCTCCTGCAAAAATATCGGCGCCATAGAATCCGGGGGGATTAATTATACCGAAACTGTAAGGTTCCGTAGAAGAAACTATAAAACTTGGGGTATGTTCGGAATCATCATAGGCTGAATGTATAATTTTTTCGAGAGATTCTAAATCTTCTATCACTCCGTAATAATTCGGCTGCTGAATAACTACTGCGGGCACTCTGCCGCTTCCGTTAGAAAGCTTTAGTTTTAATTCCGATATTTCCGTCCGTCCGGTTTCGGCGTTTAATTTTATTTTTTCTATTTTTACGCCGGTACCGCCCGTAAAAGTTTTAATAACGGAATAATAATTCGGGTTTACTCCTTCGGAAACGAATACCGCGTCGTCGCAATGGTTTGCCGGTATATCCCTGTTTGCCGACGACAGCCTTAAAGCCGCCAATACCGCTTCCGCAAGGCTTTCCGCTCCGTCGTACATAGATGCGTTTACTACGTCCATACCGAGTATTTCTGCAATGAACGACTGAAATTCAAAAAGGGCAAAAAGCGTGCCCTGGCTTACTTCCGGCTGATACGGAGTATAAGGAGTATAAAATTCCGACCTCGATATAAGGCTGTCTATAACCGACGGAACAAAATGATTGTAAATTCCTCCGCCGGAAAAAACGGCAGCTTTATTTTTTGGCGGAATAGCACGGTCTATATCCGAAAATAGCCGCCATAAAGCATTTTCATCAATGCCGCACGGAAGAATATCCGACAAATCGCCGCTGCTGATTAGGGGAATATCTCCCAGTATCTTTTCGAAAAGCTCCTTTTTATCTTTAATGCCTAAAAAGCGGTATAATTTTGCAATATCTTTTTTTGAATTAGGAAAGTAGCGGAAATTATTCATGCTTTGAAGATTCCGCAAACGTCTTATATTTACCTTCGTCCATTAACCCTTCTGCATCCGAGTCGTTAAATATCTCGACTTCAGCTATAAAGCCGTCTCCTTTAGGATCCTGATTTATAAGTTCGGGAGTATCGTTTAATTTAGAATTTACGGAAATTATTTTAAGGTCGACAGGAGCGTAAATTTCCGAAACCGACTTAACGGATTCTATTTCTCCTATTTTTGCGTCTTTTTTATAAGTTTTTCCAACCTCCGGAAGAGAAACGTAAACTACGTCGCCGAGTTCCGAC
>JAJZLA010000220.1 GCA_021803845.1 bacterium
CTGAAGGGCATCGGCTTTTTTTATCGAAGCGGGGTCGCCTTTTGAAAGAAGTTCGAATATTTTTATTATAGACGACGACGATTTTTCCGCCGGCGTTTCATTTTCGTCATCAGAATCTTCTTTATTTCTAAGATTTTCGTTTATAACTTTCTGGAATCCGTCGAATTTCAAAATGCTTTCGGTTGTTTTGAAAGCGTATTCGGTTTTTTCGGCTTTTTTCGGCTCTTTGTAAAAGCCTTTTACTGTAAGGCTGTACTGGTCGTAAATGCTTTCGCTCATAAAAGAAGCCGTAAAATAGGTCCATATAAGATTATAAAGCTTATATTCGTCGGGGGTCAGATAGCTTTTAATTTTTCTTGGCGTCAGCAAGATATTGGTGGGCCTTATCGCTTCATGGGCATCCTGTATTTTTTTCCCTTCGTCCGCCGTCTTTGCTTTTTTCTTTATGCTTCCCTTTCCCGAAACGTAATCCGGACCGTATGCGTTATGTATAAATTCTTTAGCGTGTCCTTCCGCCTCGGAAGATACCCTCGTAGAATCCGTTCTCATATACGTAATAAGCCCTAACGGTCCGATAGGCTTGCTGCCGACGCCTTCAACCGCCCCCAGTTCTATCCCTTCGTACAGTTTTTGGGCTACGGACATTGTTTTTTTTACGGGAAACCGTAATATTTTGGCCGCTTCCTGCTGAAGGGTGCTTGTTATGAAAGGAATAGGCGCTTTTCTAGATGCCTGTTTTTTGGTTATATCGGCTATTTCATAACCGCCGCCGATCTTAAGAAGGTTTTCTTTTAATTCCCCGGCCTCTTTTTCCGTTTTTATTACGGGTTCTTTGCCGTTTATTTTAACGAGCTCCCCTTCTATGCTTGCGGAATAATTATTATCCTTGTTTTTTATATCGAAAAGAGCTTTTACCGTCCAGAATTCTTCTTTCACGAAAGCATTTATTTCCTTTTCTCTTTCTACGATTAAATATAACGCTACGGATTGAACCCTTCCGGCAGAAAGCCCTCTTCTTATTTTTTCCCATAAGAACGGACTCAGATTATAACCTACGAGCCTGTCCAATATTCTTCTGGCTTTTTGAGATTCGTACATGGATTTATTTAAAGCCGTAGGATTTTCGATTGCGTCGATAACTTTATCTTTGGTTATTTCGTGAAAGAGCACTCTCTTTATTTCAGGTTTTTTGCCCTTGATATCGTCTATAATTTCTTTTATGTTCCATGCAATCGCCTCTCCTTCCCTATCGGGGTCGGGAGCCAGATAAACCGTATCCGCATTTTTCGCAAGTTTTTTAATTTCTTCGACGGTTTTTTCTTTTCCTTTTATGATTTCGTACTTAGGCTCGAACCCGTTTTTGATATCCACGCCGATAGAGCTTTTCGGCAGATTTTTTATATGCCCTACTGTGGCCTTAACGGTATAGCCGGACCCTAAGTATTTATTTATAGTATTTGCTTTTGACGGAGATTCGACGATAACAAGATTCTTCATATTTTTTTTATAATCCCTCCAGGGCGCCTTTCTATTTCGCAATTCATTTCAAGCATCGAAATCGCTTTTACGGTCTCTTTTTCGTCCGCATTTAATTTAATATTGCTTAGTTTTAATAAATTGTCAATAGCAATATTTTCTTTTTCTAAACAATTTATTATAAACTGCTGGATTGCGTTATGACCTGGTATATTATTTCCGGCTGTATTCTTGGAGGATTCGACCGGAAAACCGGCAGTCGAACCGGAACGGCGCTCTCCGTCGAATATTTTTACTTTTTTGCCGGCATTTTGAAATTTTTTAATAAGACCTGATAAAGAACTTTTTTGGGATAGATATAATACCGCGGCTTCCTGCGATAAATGAAAAGCAAGGCTGTTCCTTAAAGCAAAGCCGTATTTTGAATTTTTAGAAAATGGGTCCAATGCTGAAATATGCAACAAACCGGCCGCCGTTTTATTTAAGTTTAAACCGGTTAAATTTACCTGAGGGTTTGACGGCAGGACTATTAATAAAAAATTTCCCGAAAATTTTCGGATAAATTCTATCTCGGCTTCGCTGTTTGTGCCTGTGTAGATAAAATCGAATTTTGGATTGCCGCGGCCGTCGGAAAGATATAAATATAAATTGTTCAAAATATCCGCTCCGGGCCTATAGATTTTTGCGCCTTCGAATCTTGACGACGTCAAGAAAATGCCGCGGGCAGACCTTATTTTCGATTCTAAAATACCGCCGTCATCAAATAAATCGTCCCCGCCGTATATGTGTAAGAATTGCGGCAAAGCCGGATTAAGGGATTTCCTTCCGAAATAATTTATTAACCTGCTTGTTTTTACGGGTTTTATTTTAAATTTATGCAATAAATTAATTTCATTTTCCGTCTCGGTTTTAAATATTGCGTAAAAATCGTTATTTTCAAAATTATCTACGGCAAGTTCTTTTTGGCTAAACGCGGCTTTTAAATAACCTTTGGATTTAGCTTTTAAAATAATCCTGTAGTTAAAATATAATCGATAATCTTCGATATTCATACGAATAATGATAAGATAAAATAAAAAAAAATAAAATAATTATTTTTTTAAATTAATTCCGATTGACTGTTATAGCTATTAGTTGTATAAATAAAATATTGTTAACCTTAATTTTGAATTTATTGATATAAAAATAAAAATGAATTCTGCAAGAACGAAAATTTATTTTGCAGCAGTCGCCGCATTGTTTCTTTCCGTTTTCTTATCCCCTTCGCCGTCCGAGGGAAAAACCGTTATAAGCAAAAACGGCCGGGACAAAGGCGGTGCGGTAAGAATCGCATTGGCGCTTCCGACCGGCGGGAGATTTGCGTTCTTTACGAAGCAGTTTATAAACGGGCTTCTCCTCAGCCTTAACAAGCAGGGCGGATTAAATATAAAATACTCGATAATCAACCTGCCGTCCGGCGCGGACGGCAGCAACGTCGGCCGAATGTTCGCTTCTTTGTCCAAAAAAAATGCAAGCGCCGTGATAGGGCCTCTTTTTGAAGGACAGCTGAAATACTTTGCATCAGATTCGGTTAAATTTAAAATTCCCGTAATAACCCCTTCGCCCGTCATCGCCAAAGAAGATTTATCCCCCTTTGTTTTCAGCTACGGAATGACTTTAAGGCAGGAGATAAAAACGGAAATTAAATATGCCGCATATGCAGGCATAAGATCCGTATCGGCGATATACCCGGACGGCGGATACGGTTTAAAAATTATGTCCTATATAAATTTATTTTCAAGAAAATACGGCGTAAATGTTATTAATTCTACCGGATACGCCGATAAAACGGTCGATTTTTTTTATAATTTTAACTCGATAGTCAAGTTTAACAATATCGGCAGTACGCACGTGTCTAAAGCGGAAAAGGCCCAGCTCGGCATTACTCCTTACAACCTTATGCACGGCATAACTAAGTCGAAGCCGGATATACCTTTTAACAGTCTTTTCGTTATAGGCAGTCCTTCCAAGCTCGAACTTATTTTAACCCAGCTCGCTTATTATAATATTACCGGATTCCCTATATTCGGACTGAGTTCTTTAGATTCGAGGCCTTTTATGGAAAAGTACGGATTTTATATGCAGAATGCAATTTTTCCGGACGGATTTTTCAAGCATGACGATAATAAAATCGTTAAAAAATTTGATTCAGAATATAAAGATACATACGGCGAAATGCCCAATATACTCAGCGCCGAGGGATACGATATCGGAGGGATAATAATTAAAGCGGCGGAGAAGGCCAACCGTTACCGCCGCGCCGATGTTTCCGCAAGCCCGTATAATTATCCAAACTCGAATTATATGCGGCAGAAAAAAGCCGAAAGTTTTTCGGGAAGCGGCGAAGGAATGCAATTTTACCGCGCTCTTCTAAAAGTTAAAACGTTTAAAGGGGTCTGCGGAATCAGCAAATTAACCGGCGGCAGATTTAAAAAGCCCCTTTATCTGTTTAAATATAAAAATAATAAAATTTATATACTCGAAAGCCCGTTTTAATTATAAAACCCGCTATGCGGATTTCAATATAAATTCTTTCAGAACTGCGGCGTTGTTTTTTATTTCGTCTTTAAGCCC
>JAJZLA010000221.1 GCA_021803845.1 bacterium
AAGCTTTAATTTTTTCAATAAGAAACTTTTACGCTTATAGTTGGATTTCCTCTGGAATCCAAAATTTGCCTTCCCTTGATATCTACTATTTCGCTCATATTGCAACGTCCTCTATAAAGTTAATTAAATGCAAATATTAGATTAATTTTTAAAAAATCTTAAATATTATACCACTTTTTTTATGTTTTAAAAATATTTTATTTTATTTTATTTAAAATCTATAAAGCGTTTATTTCTTCAATCGTTTTATTTATAAGAGAATCGGTTGATTTTTCGTCTTTACTCTCGGCGTAAATTCTTAGAACCGGTTCCGTTCCCGAAGGGCGTATCAACAGCCATGAACCGTCGTTATATTCAAATTTAAATCCGTCCGTAAAATTAAGGTTAGTAATTTTATTCTTAAAAGGCAAATTGAAATCTTCCGCTTTAATTTTTTCAATAAGAATTTGTTTTTTATTTTTGCCGATTTTCATATCGACGCGTTTATATAAATATGGATAATTACCTCCAAAAATATCGTTTAAGAGTTCATTTAAGTTCTTTTGCTTAGCAGCCATAATTTTTAAAAGCATTAATGCGTTAAATATACCGTCTCTTTCCGGCAAATGCGAAGCGATTCCTATGCCGCCCGACTCTTCTCCGCCTATAAATACGTCGCTGCCGTCTTTTATCATAAGCTCGGCTATATTTTTAAAGCCTATGGGTGTTTCATAAAGATTAATTCCGTTTTTGCCGCAAATATCGCCGATAGATTTCGATACGGAAACCGTCTTTACTACGCTTCCCGAAAAACCCTCTTCTATAAGATAATTTAAAATTATAGTAAAAATTTTATGCGAATCGATAAAATTTCCCTTGCAATCCACTGCCCCTATTCTGTCTGCATCTCCATCCGTGGCAAAACCCACCGCAAATTTATTTTTAATCCCTCTTTTTTTCACGGAAAGTTTTAATTTATTAAGATTGGCGTCTATAGGCTCCGGATTTAAACCCGGGAAAGCAGGGTTAACGGTATTGTTGACGGAAGAATGACTAACGGAAAAATCTTTTAATATGGTTGACAAATAACCGATTCCGGCGCCGTACATAGGGTCTATCACTACGTATAACGATTTTAAAAAATCCTTACCGGCATTAGACAGCGTTTTATTTAAACCCGTTAAATCAATTATCCTGTTAATATAATCTTTTTTAAAATCGGCATATGAAAGATCATGAATATTTTTTTTGGATTTATTATTTTCGTCGGCGTATTGCCTTCCATCTTCATTTACTATTTTTTCAATTTTTTTAACTTCGGATTGGAGCATCGAAGCGCCGAAACGGCTTTTAAATTTCAAACCGTTAAACATAAAAGGATTATGGCTGGCGGTAATCATTATACCTGCATCAAATCCCTTATTCTTCACAAAATAAGACAAGACGGGGGACGGGCAAAAATTATCGCTTAACGCCACGTCTATACCGACAGACTCTAGCGATTCTGCCGACTTCAAGGCAAATTCTTTAGACAAAAAACGCGTATCGTATCCTATTGCCACCTTCTTGGAAGAATTTGATTTTAAATACTCTCCAAGCGCGCAACTGATACGGCCTACATGCTCAAAGGTAAAATTATCGCCTATTATTCCCCTGTATCCGTCGGTACCAAAATTTATTAATATTGTAGATTCCAAAAGTTATTGATACTATTTAAAATTATTTTTTTTGATTTTATCATATTTTTTAAAAATATAAATTACAAAATTTAATGAAACTATACCACAATATAATGAAAATAACTTGACAAATACAAAAGTAAATGATACTATATTGACAAAGCTAAAATTTAATTAATTTTAAATAGGATAATTAAAATGGCTTTAGTCAGAAAAATCCCCGTTCAAACAAGATCCGTCGCCGGATACTTTTACAGCGTCAAGAATAAAAGAAATATCGATTTCGAATCACAGCTCGAAAAGAAATTTTATCTTATGTTCGAATTCGACGACGAAATAGAAAGCTATCAGGAACAGCCCGTTAAAGTCGAAACTTTGCTTAACGGCAGAAAAATAACGTATATTCCAGACTGCTTGATTTACTTTAAGCCTGAATTGAATAAAAAACCTTTCCTGGTCGAAATAAAATATCTTAAAGAAATAAAAGAAAAGAAAGAAAAAATAGCAAATAAAGTTAAGGCGGTTTCAAAATATTCCAAAGAAAACGGCTATTTCTTTAAGATATTTACTGATAAAAAACTTAACGAAACCTATATAGACAATATTAAATTTCTTTACAGATATTCGGAAAAACCGAAATTAAACGGCAGATACGGTGAATACGAAAACAGGATTTATTCCGCTTTATGCGGCAGCGAAAACGGTTTAACCGTAAACGGACTTTTAAATATGACTGCATTAAACGATTTAGAAAAAATGACGGTATTGCCTGTTATATGGCACATGGCTTTTAAAAAGAAACTGTATTTAAACCTTTATGAACCGTTAAATAACGGCATTTTGGTTAAACTGAATAAAGAGGCGGAAAATGATATTATCTTTGCGTAAAGGAAATAAGGTTTCCTACAAGAACGAAATATATGAAGTTCTTAACCCTACAGATCTCGAAAACGTTTTATGCAAAAATATTAAAACAGGCGATATAAGCAAACTGCCTGTAAAAGAATTATCCAGTCCGGATGCGGAAACGGCAGGGAACAAAACTCCTTTGGAATCATACAGCAAAAAAGACTGGGAAGAAGCGGAAAAAAGGTTAGAAATAATAAAGCCTCTGTTAGGAACTGCTCCAACAAAAAAGCAGGTTGCCGACAGAGCCGAAGAATTCGGCACATCGTTCGTTACGTTATACAGATGGATAAACAGATATTTATCTACGGGCTCTCTTAGCTCTCTTGTTCCAGGCTATAAAGAAAGAGGCGGAAAAGGGAAAACACGGCTTGACGAAGAAACCGAAAAAATCGTAAAAAGCTTCATAGATAACGAATATCTTACTAAACAGAAACTTCCCGCAAGCAAGATTATAGAAAATATCAAAATTTATTTTAAACAGGCGGACATGGTTGCGCCGTCCGATAATACTATCCGAAACAGAATAAAAGCACTGAATTACGGCAGAACTTTAAGGCTAAGAAACGGAAAGAGCGAGTATTTAAGCAAATTTAATCCGGTCAGCGATTCTTTTAACGCCGATTTTCCTTTAGAAATTGTTCAAATAGACCATACGCCGTTAGATATTATGGTAGTTGACGAAATAATGAGAAAACCTATAGGAAGACCTTATATAACTATTGCGCTCGATATATTCAGCAGAATGGTTTACGGATTTTACGTAACGCTTCAGGATCCGAGTTTCTTTTCCGCCGGTCAGGCTTTATATATGGGAATAATGCCTAAAAATAACTATCTTGAGAGCCTGGGAGTCGAAGGAAGCTGGAGTATTTACGGAATACCCAAATCTATGACTATACATCTCGACAACGCCGCAGAGTTCAGAGGGGAAGGGCTAAAAAGGTTCTGTCAGGAATTTAATATAGGAATAGATTTCAGGCCGAGAGGAGCTCCTTATTACGGAGGACACATAGAAAGAGTCGTAAAAACGATGAATATGCGCATACACACTCTTTCAGGCACTACTTTTTCCAATCCAAAAGAAAGAGGCGAATACGACTCCGAGGCAAAAGCCGTATTTACCTTAAAAGAACTTGAAAAATGGATAGCGGAATTTATAGTCAATGTTTACCATAAATCTATCCATTCCGAACTTAATATGACGCCCGAAAAAAAATACGAAACAGGCATACTGGGCGACGATAAAACGGCGGGAACGGGACTGCCGGATATTATAGGCAGGGAAGAAGCCGAAAGAATAAGAATATCTCTTTTGCCTATAGCCGAAAGATCCGTTCAGAAAGACGGCATATCTTTCGAGAATATCAAGTATTACAGCGATGTATTAAGAAAATACATAAGCATAAAAGATAATAACGGCAGAAAAAGAAAAATTTTTACTATAAGATTCGACCCCAGAGATATCAGCACAATTTATTTTTACGACCAGGACCTTAAAATGTATTTTCCTA
>JAJZLA010000222.1 GCA_021803845.1 bacterium
AATTTTTCGAGATAGTAAGAGAAAATTTACCGGATGAAAAAATAGAACTTTTTAATTATCTTTTGAAATTTAAAACGGAAATTATAAAGGAGTTTTTATCAGATGTCATAAACGCATCGAAAACCGGCGGCAAATTAGAAGAAGAAAGACTTGATAAAATATTATCCATGATTTTTTCGATTAGAAGGCATAAGGAAAAAATTTTAAACGGCGTAAGTGAAGAAACTTTAAAAAATTCGTTCGCGGTGCTTTCAGATTTTAAAAAGTCGGCCGAAATAAGAATAGGACGTTTTTTAGAATTGTTTTTATATGATGACGTTATAGTTAAAAGAGACATAGCTTTAGAGCTTTTGCATTTTTACGAACCGGATAAGAATGTTTTTTGGACTTCATGGGTTTACAGGCAGGATAACGGTACTGGGTGTCTGCCTTATATGGCCGATTTTTTAAAAAGGACGTGGGACGGCAATCCCTATATTATGCCTTTCAGTATTAAGGAAATGAAAGACGAAATCGATTATCTTTACGAACTGTCCTGCAAAAACGGGCTTAATTTGGAACGTCCTTACGGTGCGGATATTCTGCTAAGCTATATGTATTCGGATTACGTTTATAAAATGGTGTACTCGGAATCTAAGTCTTTGTCTGTCGGCGTTCCGGATGGATTTACTTTAATGAAAAAACTTCTCGGTATCGAAAAGTTAGAACCGGCAATAAAATAGGAGGAAAAATATGGCTCTGGAAAAGCATGATAACAAAAATTCGGGCGGCGGCAGACCCGTTGCCGAAAAAGGCGAACATATAGTAGCAAGACATCTTATTGAAGACGACAATATTAAAGAAGAAAAAAATTTAGTTATAGACGGCGTAGATGTCTCCGGCCGCTGGAATACTTTCATTATTTCACGCGTTGATTCCGATTTCGACAGAAGTTTTTTTGAAGAAATTAAGAAAACAGTAGTCGGTTCAAGAATAAACAGATGCTGGCAGTGCGGGATGTGTACCGCAAGCTGTACCGTGACGCCTTTATACAGAAGATTTAATCCAAGGGCGTTTATTTATATGATGCAGTTGGGCAACTTAAAAGAACTGAAGAAATATATTGACGTTGCATGGAGATGCGTGGGTTGCTATAAATGTTCCCAGAGATGTCCAAAACAGGTAAATCCTGCAGAAATGATGGAAGCTCTTGCGCTTGTTATAAAAAAATATTTTCAGGAAGAGGTTAAAACTAAATTAAAACTTGACGAGGAAGTAAAAAAAATATACGAAGATATGATAATAGGACATGGAAGACTGGATCTCGCCAAACTTCATACGTCCGCAATGCAAAAATCAGGAAAAACAAAGGAACTTTTTGGAAAAATTGAAAGAGGCGCTATTCTTAAAATGCTTAAAGACGGCAGGGCATTTTCCGTATTAAGGCTGGGCAAGCCTCATAACTGGAGCAGTTCCAAAGAAGCGATAGAAAATTATTTACATAAATTAAATACTATTGAAAACAGCGAAGCGGGGGTTTAGATAAATGGATAAATTAAAGGAAAATCAAGCTGCTTATTATCCGGGTTGCGCCTTATTGACTATAGACAGAGCCTACAATAACAGTTCAAAGTTGGTTTCAAAAAAAATGGGCATTGAACTTGTAGAAATACCGGATTATAACTGCTGCGGAATAGGAGAAATGAAATCGAAAGGTGCAGCTTCTATGTATATGCCCCTTAGAAATATGATGATTGCTAAAAACAAGCTCGGCTCTAAAAACTTAATTATGGCCTGTTCGGTATGCTATCACGAATTTTCCAGGTCTATTACCAGAGTTAAGGAAAATCAAAACGAACTTTCTGCCGTCAACGCAATATTTAAAGAAGCGGGCGAATTTAACGAGGAATATATTCCGGACGGCGAAGCAAGGCACATTCTTGAGTTTTTGTATAACGAAAAAGGCGTAGAAGAAGTAAAAAAGAATGTCGTTAAACCTCTTAAAGGACTTAAAGTAGCTCC
This sequence comes from bacterium, assembly GCA_021803845.1. The sequence continues at coordinate 2,002 of JAJZLA010000222.1, forward strand.
TTATTACGGATGCCTCTATTCAAGACCTTCAATGTACACGTTCACGGATAAAAAACCTAAAATGGATAATTCAGAAAGACCCCGTTTCATGCATGAATTTTTGGAAGCTTTAGGTGCGGAAACTGTTTTTTACGGCAATGAAGTGCAGTGCTGCGGCGGTAGGAACGTAGTTCAGGATGAGGAAACATCATTTGCCTTATGTTCGCAGACTATTTCAAAGGCTAAAAAAGCCGGAGCCGACGTTATCGCTCTTATATGCCCTAAATGCGCCGGCGCATTAGACGTTAATCAGCCTAAGATAGTCGAGAAATTCGGAAAGGATTCCGAGCTTCCGATTGTTTATCTGACGCAGTTAATGGCATTAGCGTTCGGCTTTTCAAAAAAAGAAGCTGAATTCAGCGATATGATTTCGGAACCGTTAAAAGTTCTTAACGAAAAAGGCTTTTAAATTTTAAATTAAAATTCCTTAGACGAGAATTTTATAAACATATATTTATCTTTGTAAAGAAAATCTTGTAATATATAAAATTTTACCGTTCTGATTTTTTGGCCGAATTTATTTTTTATTACGGTTTTCTTAACGAGCGAACAGCTCTTAAAATTTTCGCATAAGCTTTTTTCTAAGTCGCTTCCGTATTTTGTATCTATCACGTAAAGAAAATTCCGTCCTTTTTTGTTTTTAAAATTATTCCATAGCGAATATTCATTGTTTCTCATAAAATAGTTAAATGAGTACGTCATGGGTCTTCCTTTAACGTAATATGCAAGTTCGCTTGCAGTTTGAAATCTTCTTGCGGCTATAAGAAGCCGGTCTTTTTTGTATTTATTTAAAATAAAATCTGCATCTTTGCCAATATTTTTCCATCCTAGCATATCCCTTAAAGGACTTTTGCTTATCTTAACGTTAAACAGTTTTCCTACCGCGGGATAATAAGGGGAAATAAAAATAATAACCGAAAACAGAATGCCGGTAAAAAACGAAAGGCCGTAAAAATAAACGATTATTTTTTTTATTTTCTTATTAGAAGTTTCATAAAGTCTATAAGTTACAAGGGCAGCAAGCAGGAATGCTGGAAAATATAAAAAAACAGGCCAGTTGGGCTGCACCGTAGTTTTTGTGCATTGATATAAAAAATATAAGAAAGGTATTATAGATGCCGAGGAAAGGACTAAATAAACGTCGTTCTTTTCCTTTAAGGCGATGTATAAGCCGGCAAATATAGCAACCATCATTATTAAAAATAAAAACGGAGAAATAATACCCGCCTGCGATCCTATAAATAAAGTAAGGTTTTTTAAAAATATATCGAAACTTTTATATCCGCCCGACAGCGTCATAAGATGTTTGAAAGATACGAAATCGTTAAGGCTGTTCCAAACTATTACGGGAGCAAATATAATTACCGATATTAAAAACGCTATATAAGGCTCTTTTTTAAAAAGATATTTTCTGTGTTTTTGGCTTAAAAGAATAAAAGCTAAAACTATAGGGTAAATAAATGCCGCCGTGTATTTACTCAGCAAAGCAAGTCCTGTGGATATTCCGATTAAATACCAGTAAAAATCTTTGCCGGAAATAATAAAATAAATCAATAACAGAACGGTTAAGGAAAAAAACAGCATCTGCAAATTTCCGTAAACTATCAGAATAGAACCTATATTTAATATCGGGACCGCGTTTAATAAAACCGCCCATATTAATGAAGGCAAAGTTTTCCCCGTTATTTTTTTTAAAGTCGAATATACAAATAAAGACAAAAGTAAAGAAATAGACGGAGCGGCAAATCTGACGAAAAACTGGGAATTGAATCTGCCGAAAAAAGTTGTAAGCGCGATAGTATATGCAACCATAGGAGACATATCGTAATATGAAAGCGCAAGATGTCTCGACCATTGCCAGTAATAAGTTTCTTCAGGTATGAGGTCGATTTTTGTTATTAATATAAGCCTGACGGCGAATAAAATAACAAGGATTAAAGAAAGAGAGTAAGCAATTATTTTGTTTTTATTCATAGCGTTGTTAATTTTTTTAGAAACATTATACGATTTTTAGAGTTAAAATTTAAAAGCC
>JAJZLA010000223.1 GCA_021803845.1 bacterium
ACGGAAATCGTGTAAATATCGGACAGATACATGCTTAAGGGATCCGCCGTCTTCTCGCCTATTAAAAACGCCGGGGTAGGCGAAGTGGGGCCTATTATAACATCGACTTTTCCGAATGCGTCTTTGTAATTTTTTATAATAAGCTTTCTTACTAAAGATGCTTTTTTATAATAAGCGTCGTAGTAACCTGCAGATAAAGCAAAAGTCCCTAAAATTATACGCCTTTTTACCTCGTTTCCGAAACCCGCTTCCCTGGACTTTCTGTAAAGGCTGTCCAGACTTTGTATTCCATTCCCGCCTTCTTCCCCGTATCTATAACCGTATCTTATACCGTCGTATCTTTCTAAGTTCGAACTGGCCTCGCTTGTGGCAATTATATAATAAGCCGCAACCGAATATTTAGTATCCGGCAGGGATATATCTACTATATCCGCTCCCAGTTCTTTCAATAAAGCTTTGATTTCCGAAATTTTAGAACCTATTTCCGGTTCTAAACCTTCGGAAAAAAATTCGGCGGGGATTCCCACCCTTAATCCTTTCATCAGGGATTTATCGGCTTTTTTCACTATTCCGGCATAATCTTTAACTTCAAATTTTCTGGTAGTCTGGTCTTTTTCGTCGAACCCGGCGACCGCTCCGAGCATAATCGCGGCATCGGTTACATCTTTGGAAAGGACGCCCGCCTGGTCGAGCGAAGAACTGAACGCTATAATACCGTATCTTGAAATTAAACCGTAAGTCGGCTTCAATCCGACTATTCCGCAAAGGGCGGCGGGCTGCCTGACGGAACCGCCCGTATCCGTTCCGAAAGAGCCGGCGCACAAATCCGCTGAGACGGAGGCGGCGGAGCCTCCGCTGGAGCCTCCGGGAACCCTGTTCAAATCGTAAGGATTTCTCGTTGTTTTATAAGCGCTGTTCTCGGTTGAAGAGCCCATGGCAAATTCATCTAAATTTGCCTTTCCCAAAAAAACGTAATTATTTTCTTTCAACTTCCTTACGACTGTAGAATCGTAAGGGCTTATAAAATTATCCAATATTTTTGAGGCGCATGTCGTCTTTTTGCCTTTTATTAAAAAAATATCTTTTATCGAAAGCGGAATACCGGTAAGAGGATGAAAACCGCCTCCCGAAGCGATGATTTTGTCTGCGGCTTCGGCGTTTCGCTCTGCCTCTTCGAAATCGTTGTACAGATAAGCCGAAACCTTAGGGTCGGCTTCTTTTATCCTTTTTATATATGAGTTTAAAATGTCTTTACTCGTTGCTTCTTTATTTTTTAAAAGAACGCCGAGTTCGCCTATGGTCAGCTTGTATAAATCATCGGTCATTTATAATTACCTCGTTATTATATAAATGCTTATTTTATTACTGAATTATTTATTCTATAATCTGCGGCACGACGAAAAAGCCTTCTTCAGAACCGGCGCTCCGCGTTTCAAAAGCAGGGGCGTTGCTTTTGACTATAGCAAAATCGAAACTGTCGTCGATTTTACACTCGTCTATGCGGCAGTCCTTATAAAATTTATCGCTTAAATCGCTTCCCGAAGTCAATTTATCGTATTCAAGTTCGTTTAATGCGTCTTCTATTTTTGAAACGTCGGCTTCCTGTATCATATTTATATATTCCAGTATTTTATTTAATTCCGAAGCGAAATGTCCGAGGTCTTTTTCGCTCAAATCAAGCTTTGCCAGCTTCATTACGTGGTGTATGTCGATTATGTTTTCTTTTTTATCCGTTTCCATTAAACAGCCCCTTTTTAATAATATTCGTAATTATCTATAATCTCTTCGATAAGTTCTTCGGGTATCTCCCTTAAAAATCTCGACGGCATATTATATTTGTACTCTTTGCCCGACCTTCTTCTTTTAGACCATGTAAGATAAAGTTTTTCTTTCGCTCTTGTTATCCCTACGTAACAAAGTCTTCTTTCTTCTTCCAGCGACAGCTCGTTGTCTAAAGACCTTATGTGCGGAAAGAGATGCTCTTCAAGCCCCGCGATGAAAACAACCGGAAACTCTAAGCCTTTTGCGCTGTGGAGGGTCATGAGCGACACTTTTGTAATATCCGAACCGCCCCCCGCATCCGGTTCTTCCTTAGTATCGTTAATCGCGCTCTGGTCTAAAAACTCGGTGATATCGTCGAAATCATGGGAAGCGTTTATCAGTTCTTCTATATTTTCTAGCCTGTTGCCGTCAAGTTCGTTAGCCTTGGATACCCCGGCTTTAAGCATAGATTCATAGCCCGAAGCTTTATAGGCGAAATTGATTATATCCGCCAGTTTATCGCCGGAGTTCGAACCGTAACCGCGGCCAGATTCTTCTCCCGCATCGGTATTGCCTGTTTTAACCGCCCCTTCATGTTTGCTTAATATTGCCGATTCTATTTCCGATTTTATTTTCAATATTACGCCGAAATAATTTGCGATACCGGAAACGGAAAAATCGCGGGCGGTCAGCCGGGAAAATTCGATTGAAACGGAAATAGTCTGCTCCTGCATATTGTTCAATCCTCTTATTGAGGAAAACAGCCCCGTTTTTAAAGCTGTTAAAATATCGGCTCCGTTTTTAAATGCGATGTCCTGCATATTTTTTATCGTTTTTTCGCCTGCGCCTGTAGGAACGCACTGAATGCTCCTTTCAAAACTCACCGCGTCTTTAGGGTTAAGCGCAAATCTTAAAAACGATAAAATATCTTTTATCTCTTTTCTCTGATAAAATTTTAACCCGCCGTAAATGTTATATCTTATGCTTTCCTTTACAAGCCTGTCTTCGATGACCCTGGATTGGGAATTTGCCCTGTATAAAATCGCTATGTCTTTATTGGAATATCCGTCTTCTCTTATAAGCCTTCTTATTTCTTTAGCTATATAATAGCTTTCCGAATAATCGTTATTCGCCTGATAAACCGTTATCCTGCTGCCTCCGCCTTTTTTGTCCGTTTTCAGGGTCTTGTCCTTCCTGAGTTTATTTCCCTTGACTAGAACAGAAGCGGCATTAAGAATATTTTTCGTGGAACGGTAATTTCTTTCTAATTTTATAACGGAACAGCCGGGGTAAGTTTTCTCAAAACTTAAAATGTTGTCTATGGTCGCTCCCCTGAAACTGTATATCGACTGGTCGTCGTCTCCTACGACGCAGATATTTTTATGCCCGCCCGCAAGAAGTTTAATCAGCTTGTCCTGTATATAATTGGTATCCTGAAATTCGTCCACCATAATGTATTTATAAAGGCCGGAATACCTTTCCAGAATCTGCGGATTATTCTGAAAAAGCTTGACTGCGTTAAACAAAAGGTCGTTAAAATCCATTGCGTTGCTTTCTTTGAGCTTTTTTGAATACTCCGAATATATGACGGCGTAATCCTTTTCCCAAGCCCTCACCGTTTCAAAAGACTGCTCGGCATTAATGAAAGAATTTTTATTCTTTTCGATAAAGTATTTTGCCTTTGAAGGAGTAATGATTTTTTCGTTCAGATTAAGCGATTTGATAATTTTAGAGATTATTTTCCCGGAATCGTCTTCGTCGAAGACCACAAAAGAGCTTTCATAGCCAGCTAAATCGGAATGCCTGCGAAGAAGCTTAAGGCAGAATGAGTGAAAAGTAGAAAACTCCGGCAGTCCGGAACCGCCGCCGTAACCTGAGCCGTATTCAATCCGTCCGACGCCGTTTTCATATTCCAGCTCTTTTTTAATTCTTTCTTTCATTTCGCGAGCCGCTTTGTTCGTAAATGTTACGCCGAGAATATTGTAAGGTTTAGCTTTGCCGGTTTTTATAAGATGCACCGCCCGCAAAGTTATAACCCTGGTCTTGCCGGAACCCGCACCCGCCAGTATTAAAAGAGGTCCGTCGTCATGAAGAACGGCTTTAAGCTGTTCTTCGTTTAAACCCTTAAGATAGGCGGCTGTTTGGAAGGCTGTATTATTATTAAAAGGCATATTAGTCTATTTAGTTTACTTGGTATCTATACTATTTTACTCTACGGTTACGCTTTTTGCAAGATTGCGGGGCTGGTCTATATCGGTGCCTTTGAGAGCGGCGATATGATAAGCCAGAAGCTGAAG
>JAJZLA010000224.1 GCA_021803845.1 bacterium
GCCGGACTTGCGGGGGCTTTAGTTCTAGGCAAAAGAAAGGGATATATGAAGGAAAATATAGTCCAGCCGAATCAGCTCGGATATACGATATTGGGAGCCGGACTTTTATGGTTCGGATGGTTCGGATTTAACGGCGGAAGCGCTCTTGCGGCAAATTCTATCGCGGCGTCCGCATTTTTGGTTACCAACACGGCGGCGGCTTCCGCAGCGGTAAGCTGGATGATTGCCGAGTGGGTAAGGAACGGAAAGCCCACAAGTTTAGGCATAGTTTCCGGCGCTATCGCAGGCCTTGCTACGATTACTCCGGCTTCGGGTTACGTAACGCCCGGCGCGGCTATTATTATAGGGCTTGTCGCAGGAATAATATGTTTTTCGATGGTTGTTTTTATTAAGCCTAAGCTGGGATACGACGACGCGCTGGATGTTTTCAGCGTACACGGAGTCGGGAGCGTCTGGGGAGTTTTTGCAACCGGGCTGTTTGCCGACCCTTTAATCAATAAAGCAGGGAAAGGCCTGTTTTACGGAAATCCGGGACAGGTTTGGATTCAGGTGCTTACAATTATTGCCGTCGCCGCCTATTCGTTTATAATGAGTTTTATTATATTTAAAATTATAGATTTAGCGATGGGTCTCAGGGTCGATAAAGATTCCGAAACTATGGGCCTCGACATAACGCAGCACGAAGAAACGGGATATAATTTATAAATAGATAAACAGCGGAGGAGTTAAATTTATGGATTACGGAATGAAGAACAGGCTTTCAAGGATTATTAAGCCGAAAGACGGCAGGACGGTTATGCTTGCAGTTGACCACGGCTATTTTATGGGACCTACGGGAGGACTTGAAAATATCGGCAAATCTATTACCCCTCTTTTAAAGCATGCCGATTCCCTGATGCTTACACGGGGTATATTAAGAAGCCAGATTAACCCTGAAATAGATATTCCGCTGGTTTTGCGCGTCAGCGGCGGAACGAGCATCCTTAAAGACGACTTGTCCGACGAAGATATAACCGTTTCGATGGAAGACGCCCTTCGGTTAAACGTATGCGCGGTAGCTTTGTCTATTTTTATCGGTTCTAAAAACGAAAGGCAGGGCATAATTAATTTGTCTAAATTAGTAGATAAGGGTTATAAGTACGGTATCCCGGTTCTTGCGGTAACCGCCGTGGGAAGGGAGATGACGAGAGACGCGCGTTATTTGTCGTTAGCGGTAAGAATTGCGGCAGAAACGGGAGCGGGCATTGTAAAGACCTATTATTGCGAAGATTTCGACAGGGTAGTTGCAACATGCCCCGTCCCCGTGGTAGTCGCAGGCGGAAAAAAAACCGGAGAACGGGAAGCTCTCGAACTTGCCTATAATGCCGTAAATCATGGGGCGGCTGGCGTCGATATGGGAAGGAATATATTTCAATCCGAAAAACCGACTAATATGCTCAAAGCCGTGAAAGCGGTCGTCCACAAAGGGATGGTGCCTGAAGAGGCTTACAATAATATATATAATTCTTAAGTTACTTTAGAAATTATTAAATATTCTTTAAATGTCGTATTGTAATAAATTCAGAAGATAAAATTTCTACCGCAGGATTAAGGGAATATAATTCGTGAATAATTTAAAAAGCGAAAAAAGTTCTTATTTAAAATCGGCCGTACACCAGCCCGTTAACTGGTATCCTTGGTGCGCGGAGGCATTCGGGAAGGCTAAAGAAAATGATATGCCCGTGCTTTTAGATATAGGAGCCGTATGGTGCCACTGGTGCCACGTAATGGACGGGGAATCTTACGAAGACGAAGAAACCGCGGCTATAATAAACGAGAATTATATTGCCGTCAAGGTCGATAAAGACGAAAGGCCGGACATAGATTCGCGGTACCAGAAAGCCGTAAGCGTGTTTTCAGGAACGGGCGGATGGCCTTTAACCGCTTTTTTAACTTATGAGGGATATTTTTTTTACGGAGGCACGTATTTTCCTAAAGAATCCAATTACGGGCTTCCGGCATATAAGTCGGTTTTGACGGAAATTGCAAAATATTACCGTGAAAACAAAGAAGCCGTTTTTGCCCAGAGCGCCGATTTTTATCAAAGGATTTCAGACGATTCCAACAAGTTTTCTATTTTTAATATCAATATTAAAAGGATAAACGATGCTATAAAAAAGGATAATTCTTTAAATATAGATTACGTAAAGAGATTTGTAAACGAGGGCGCTCTGGAATTTAAACTTCATTTCGACGAAGTTAACGGAGGAATAGACGAATCACCTAAATTTTTTTATTTTTCAGCTTTAGAACTTCTTGCATGGGATTATATAGCCAACAGGGATAAAGATTCGCTTAATAAAGGACTTTTTACTTTAAAAAAAATAGCCGCCGGAGGAGTATTCGACCATGTAGGCGGCGGTTTTCACAGATATTCTACAGATAAAAAATGGATTATTCCGCATTTTGAAAAACTTGCCGAAATAAATGCGCAGGCTTTGAGGGTATATGCCTATTATTATAAATTGACCGGCGATAAGATTTTATTGAACGTTATAAACAAAACCCTCGATTTTATATCAGGCGAACTATACGACGGGTTTAACGGCGGTTTTTACGCAAGCATCGATGCGGACACCGGAAACGGCGACGACGGAAGATTCTTTACGTGGACATATGACGAATTTAAAGAGGTTTTTTCCGATAAAGAAGAGTTTAGAGCCGCGTCGGAATTGTTTAATATAAACAAAGAAGGCATGATGCGCCATGCGGGCAGCGAAACTTCCGATTCCGGCGGATTCAGGGACCAAGGTTTAATGCCGGGCGGGGTTCCGAACGTATTGTATGCAGGGGCTTACGCGAAAGATTTAGGCGGTAAATCTTACGATAGCATCGTTTCAAAACTTAGGGTTTTCAGGGAAAAAAGGAAAAAACCTTTTACCGACAGGATAAAATATTCATCGGTGAACGGAAATATAATATATTCCATTACCGAATTAATAAAATTTTTCAGCCCTTTCGATTCAAACCGCCGGAAACTTAACGGAATGGCCGAAAAATCTATTAAAATATTTTTAGACGCTTTCGATAAAAACGGGGATATAGGAAGATTTACAGGCGAACCGGGAGGTTCCGTTTTAGACGATAACGCGTATATCATTCTTGCTTTGATAGGATTGTTCGAAACTACGTCGAAACCTTTATATTTTATTTACGCAAAAAAAATAGCCGAATACGTTATCAAAAATTTTTACGACGGCGGAAAGGGCGGCTTTTTTGATATAAAACACACGACAAAAAGTTCAAAGATAGGTTTTTTAAGCCATAAGGAAAAAAATATTGCGGATTACGGCGGTTATTCGCAAAACGCGTCCATATTGTCTGCTATGTCTAAACTTCATATGCTTACCGGAGAAGCTCAGTTTAAGAACGTAATCTTAAAATCTTTCGAATATTTTATAAACGAAGCAAATATGCTAAAACATAACGCCTCCGCTTATTTAATAAGCCTCATAGATTATGCGTCGAGAGGAAATATAAATATTATCGCAGGCAGATACGGCGACAAAGCCGTCGCCGATTTTTTCGATATGTCCGGTAAATTTAACGGCGGCGATAAAGTAAAAGGAGGTTTTAATGCGTTCAATTTATTTATCGATATGAATAATAATGCCCTGACAGATAGTTATTCAGGCTTTGAAGGATTTGAAAAAGGAGACGCGTTGATTCTGGAAGAGATTAGAAGCGCAGCCGCCGAATTCGGCAGGGTAAAAAAGCCGCTGGTTTTCCAGTGCGGCAATAAATCCTGCAGCGTGAAGATTTTATAAATTTAAAAAAAAATAAATAAAAAATAAAATTATGCCGATAATTCTTGACATAAATTAATATGTTGTAGTAATATACTTTACTATTAATATATTGATATCCGATATATACGGCGCATAAGCAGTTTAACGGTTTTAAAGCGGGGGAAAATCCGTATGAAAAGAGTATTGGTTTTGGCGATGTTTTTTACAATACTTTTTGCTTTGGTTTCTAATGCCTATTCATACGTTAACGTCGTTACCGTCCGCCCCG
>JAJZLA010000225.1 GCA_021803845.1 bacterium
GCTTGACTATATAGATTTAGTTTTAATTATGTCCGTAAATCCCGGTTTCAGCGGACAGGATTTTATTTATTCTTCTTTATTTAAAATAGAAAAAATGAGACAGATTATAAAGCGGCGCGAATTGGAAACGCTTATCGAGGTCGACGGCGGCATAAAAGTTATAAATATAGCCGACGTAGCCAATTCCGGAGCGGATATTTTCGTGAGCGGTTCCGGCATATTTAAAACCGATAATTATTCGGAAACTATTAATGAAATGCGCGAAAGAATTTAATGGAAAAAATTAAATAAATGTATTACAATAATATCCTGTTCAAAAATCCGCATCAAATGTTCTTTTCATAACATTTCATAAATTCGGGACGTAGCGCAGCTCGGTAGCGCACTTGCTTCGGGAGCAAGGGGTCGCTGGTTCAAATCCAGTCGTCCCGACCATTTCAAAGACCTGCTTTTAACAAGTTTTCACGTATATTTTTAAAAAATTTGACGTTTAAGGGTAATGATTGCCAAAGAAACTTTTATCGACATTCTGCTCAAGAAATTAAAAATTATTCCCGTCGGGCATTATTATGACGTCAGGAGCTATAAAAGAGACAGGGGATTTTATATTATAAAATCGAAAGAAGACGAGTATTGCATATTGGAAAGAGGTTTTTTCGACGAAGAATTTGTTTCCGATTTTAACGGCTTGGGCGCTATTTTTAAAAAACTTTTGAAACGGGAATTTCCGCGCAGCCATAAATTAAGGATTTACAATATGGGCGAAATTAACGAATGCATATTTAAAAAGCCGAAGCGCAAAACAATATAAATATTTTTCCATCAATTATAATTTTTAGATTTGAACTTTAGGGTTTTTATTTGTTATAATTAGCACAGGCCTTTTTAAATGGATTATGAAGATATAAAAAAGAGGGCGGAAAGGCGGCGCAAGTAAAATAATAAGGCTTTTGGAAGCTATTTATTAAGGAGAACAAAACATGACTTTGCACGAACAAATAAAATCGGACTTTTTAACAGCCAGAAAAAATAACGATAACACGAAAAAGAATATTTTAACGATGATTCTGAGCGATGCCTTAAAACTGACAAAAGAGAAGAATCACGGCGATACTGTAAGCGACGACGATATCGTTAAAATAATAAAATCGTGGGTCAAAAAAACCGAACAGTCTATCGAAATATTAGCGGCTAATGGCAAAGATACATCGGAGCTTTTAAAAGAAAAAGAAATAATCTTATCGTATATTCCGAAAACATGGTCGCATGAAGAAACAAAATCGCATATCGAAAAGATTTCTAAAGAAAAAAACAGCAAGGAAATAGGCGTTATAATGAGAGAACTAAAAACTAACTATAACGGTCTATACGACAATAAAACCGCGTCGGAAATTATCAAGGGCTTATAGCAGACTATACAAGAATGTAAAATATTTTTTATATACTGTTATTTTGCCGATCTTAGCGGTATTAGCTGATATAAAAAGCTTAAAAACAGAGGAAACGGAGGAAAATTAAAATGACCGAAAATTTAAAAAATTTTAAAAGAAAAAAACCTTTTAGATTGGCAATATTATCATTTATTATTGTTTGCGCGGGGTATTTTGTTTTTTCGGGCGTTTTGAAAGTTTATGCTTCCGGTATGCTTGGGCTTGAAGTTAAAGGCGGCGCATATTTTCAAAACCTTACAGGCCATCTTAAAGTAGGCGGTTTAGTGAACGGTAATAGTCCGACCGATATGACGCCGTCCGATTTAGGGATTCAAACTTCCAGAACCGAACCTATGCTGAAAGCCGCTATTTATATTTTATATGACAACAGGATTTCTTTTACGTACGTTCCTTATGAATACAGCGGCTCCAAGGTCCTGTCTCAAAATGTCTATTTCAACGGTCAGGAATATAATATAAATACCGAGGTTAATTCAAAATTAGACCTTTACAGCTATAAAATGTTTTACGACCATAATTTAGAGTTCGACAGATACGTTTCCGTGGGTCTTGGAGTGGGTGTGGACGTCATTACGGCTAAAACGGAATTGGATTCAGCTTCTTTAGGGCTATCGGAGTCTAAAAACGTAAGCCTGCCCATACCTTTAATAGGCGGAAGAATAAAAATATCTCCCTTAAACGATTTTTCTTTTATAGGAAAATTCCAGGGATTTACCGTCGGTCCGGACGGTTATTATTACCATGTAAATGCCGGAGTAAATTACAAAGCCGTCGGCCCGCTGTCTATCTTTGCGGATTACGTTTACGATAAAGTCCATGTCGATACTAACGGCGTAAACGGCAGTTTAGAGTTCGACGGTCCGGAAGCGGGATTAAGGCTGAGGTTCTAAAAATTAAAAATAGATAAAATATTTTCTATGAAAAACGGCGTATATTTATAACCGTCAAGATAAATATCGGCAAATGATTTCTTTTTGCCTATTACGCAATTTACGGTTTTTACGGCAGCACTCCTATTGCCGGCTTCAATGTTATAATTATCGGAGAACATAGTTTCGTCGGTGATATCGTCGCCTATGTTTACTCTTAAGATATTTATTTTATTAGATTCCTTAAATTTTTCGCTTGGGTTTCCGTTAACTATTTTTGCAGTTTTTACAAATGTTTCCGTTATATAATCGCAGGCGCGTCCTTTGTTCCAGTCGATATCCGGCCTTATTTCAAGAATCTTCTTCCCCTTTATTATATGCAGATATTCATCAAATAAAGGATTTTCAGAAAGCAAATTCTTTACATATTTTTTTAAAATCTTGGTTTCGCCGTAATTTAATAATCTGTAATGCATGCTTATAGAAAATTTTTTGTCTTCCACGATTAAATTTTGCAAAACTGTTTTCCGAAATTTATTTATTTCATTTAATGCCTTTTTTATTAACGGGATATATTTTTCGGTATTTTTTACAAGAAAATCGATTTTTAGGCTATCGTAATAACTTTTTATCTCAAAACCGTGGTTGCCTGAATAAACAATGTTTTTACAGATGCCGACCCTGTTTTGTATATCTTTTAATTCCCGCCCCGTAATTACGCAAAAGATAACGTTTTTTATTTTACCCGCGGTTTTTAAAAAAGATTTAAGCTGTTCCGGAGCGTAAACATCCAAAGGGTTTTTGCATATTTTGACCAATGTTCCGTCGAAATCAACGCAAAAAAATATAAAGTCCGGCTTATAATTTACGCCGGCGAAGTCCGAAATTATTTTTGTCTTTATTTCGTTAAATTCTTTAATTCCGTTATAAAACATAATTTATTATTATAATATAATATAAAAAATAATGAAATATTGTAAAAATAATAAAAATATAGTAAAATATAACGAAAATATAGTTTGAATATTATATTTTTAATTAAATCTTTAATAAATTTCAATAAATAATTATGGAAAAAAAAAGATTTAATGATTTAATTAAAGAAAAATTAGGCAATATTAATTTAATAGTTGCTTCTAACAGGGAACCCGTATCGCACGAATACTTCGGAAAAAAAATCAAAGCGGTAAAATCGGTCGGCGGCCTTACTATCGCCCTCGAACCGATTATGAAAAATCTCAACGGAACATGGGTCGTTTACGGGGGCGGAAATGCCGATAAAGCGGTATCCGACGAAAAAGGCAGGATAAAACTTTCCGAAGGCGAAGAATCCTATACTCTTAAAAGAATTTTTCTTAACAAAACGGATATAAACGATTATTATTACGGCTACGCAAATTCCGTTTTATGGCCGCTATGCCATATCGTTTACGTTAAACCTGTTTTTAACTCCACTCAATTTTTAACATACGACGACGTTAATAAAAAATTTGCGGACTCTATAATAGAAGAAATAAAGGAATCAAAAAATAATTACGAATCCGGCCATTTAAGCAATATTTCCGGCGGCGGCGGTTCGGACGAGGCAGCGAGTTCCACATCTCCCCCAGAAAATGTCATATGGCTTCAGGATTATCATCTTGCAAGATGCGCAAAATATATAAAAGAATATGACGAAAATATTAAAGTTTCGATATTCTGGCATATTCCTTGGCCCAACCCGGAAATATTTTCG
>JAJZLA010000226.1 GCA_021803845.1 bacterium
GCTTGACTCCGGGTATAATATGCTCCAAACCTTTTATTTTCTTTAAAATCTCTTCGCCGAATACGGGATGTTTTTTTCATTAATGCAAACTCTTCGTCCGTCAATTTTCCCGGTTTCAAAAGAATGTCGTCCCTGACGCCTATTTTTCCGATATCGTGAAGTATAGCCGAAAGCCTCAGTTCTTCGAGCGCGTCCTTGTTCATACCTATAACTTCACCTATGGCATAGCTGTATTCCATTACCCTTTTCGTATGGTTGCCGGTATAATTATCCCTCATTTCTATAGTTTCCGCCAGCGTATATACCGTAGAAATAAATATTTCCTTCAGGTCTTTATACAGTTTGACGTTTTCGACGAAAATCCCTACGTTATGGCTTAGCGTCGTAAATAATTTTAAATCGGAGGAAGTAAACTCCGTATGGTCTTCCGTAGCAATATTTAATGCTCCTATAACTTTATCTTTTATTTTAAGCGGAGCGCACATCATAGAACCGGTTTTGCCGCCGCCTGGGGCGGTCCAGCCGTCTAAAGATATATCGTTAATTATCTCCGCGTTTCCCGAAAGCATAACAAACTCGGCTATGCTTTCACCGTTAAATGGCACGATGGAATTTTTTACGGTCTTTTCGTCGTAATCGTAAGCAGAAATAACGTCTATCCAATTTGTTTCGTCGTTTTTCAGCATTATCGATACCGTATCCGCCTTAATAAAATTCTTAACCAAAGATAAAGTCAACAGCGCAATATCTTTGAGACTGTCGCATCCTAGTATTTTTTCGGTAAAATCGTAAAAAAGATTAATTTCCTTATATCTGCTCGAAACCTCGTCTATTAAGTCTCTTTTATCGTATTCCGCCGCAAGCATATAAGTTAATATAGAAACGATAACCGCCGCTTTTTCGCTTCCTTTAACGTAACCCGCCTGCTCGCCTTTAATATTTACGGGGAAAGAGACTGCTTCGCTTCCCGAACCGGATTCCCCTATATCCGCAAGCATATTGCCGTTAATATCGAATATTAAGACAGCCGTATCTAAGCCGTTTGCGGTATCATTCAATATTCTGATGGATTCCTTATTGGAAAGTATCTTTTTTAATATAATTCTGCTGTTTTTCATAATTTTATTTCGCCCTTATTCAAAAGCCCCTCGACCTCGTTCAATAACTGCGGATATTCTACCCCTTTAATGAGATATCTTTCCACGCCTATTTTAAATCCCGCCTGTTTGTCTTCGACTACCGATAAAATTATGATGGGGATATCCATGGTATCGGGACTGTTTTTTAATACCCTTGCTACGTCGAATCCGCTTAAACCCGGCATCATAACGTCCAATATGATAAGGTCGTATTTTTTATGCTTTATTTTATTTAAGGCCTCTAATCCTTCGGCGGCTTCGTCCGTAATATAGCCGGCGTATTCGAGCTCCTGCTTCAAAAGCCTTCTGATGCTTGCGTCGTCGTCAACTATCAATATGTTTTTGGAAGCTCCGCCGTAGTTTAATGCGGGAGGAGCGGAGTTCTTAAGCTGTTCTATGAAATCTTTTACATGGGCTGCGCCGGCTTTTTCGGCATAGAGCGGAGCGGTAAAATAAAACGTGCTTCCTTTGCCTTCGGTGCTTTCCGCCCATATTTTTCCTCCGTAATGCTCTACAATCTGTTTGCATATGGGAAGTCCGAGCCCCGTGCCTTTAGGCTTGTCGGTAAGGGTGTCGCCTACCTGCTTGAACTTTTCGAATATCTTGGTAAGATTTTCTTTGCTTATGCCGGTGCCTTTATCCGAAACGCTTATAAGTACGGAATCCCGAAAAGATTTTGCGCCGACGGTTATATCTCCGTAGGAGGTAAACTTTACGGCGTTGGATAAAAGATTTATAATAACCTGGATAAATCTGTCCTTGTCGGCGTATATATCGGGAAGGCCGTCTTCTATGTCCGTTACTATGCCGAGCTTTTTTTCCTGAAAAAGCGAAGAGGTTGCCGATACGGCATGCTCTATAGCATACCGTGCGGTAAAGCGTTCGTCTTTCCATTCTATTTTGCCGGCTTCCATTTTGGCTATGTCCAATACGTCGTTTATGAGGGAAGTAAGCCTCTGGCCTTCTGATATTATTATGCCTAAGTTGCTTTCAATCTGGTCTGCGGTTTTCTTAATTTTTTTATCTTCTAAGTTAAGGACTGGATATACGGATTCTTTAAATTTTTTGCTTATGATGTTCGCAAACCCGAGTATGGAAGTAAGGGGCGTCCTTAATTCGTGGGATACGGTGGATATGAAATCGGTCTTCATCATATCGACTTCTTTTTCTTTGGTGATGTCCTGATAAATCCAGACCGAATCGGCGCCGCTTGCCTCGCCGGGATTGACCGATTTTCCCGTCAGGAGGCACCAGAATTCCGAGCCGTCTTTTCTCTTTCCTATAAGTTCCAGTTTTGCTTCTTTTCCTTTGGCAAGGTCCGAATATACTATTCTGCCTACTTCTTCGAAATCGGCTTCCGAGCGGTAAAGTATTCTAGTCGTATAGCCGAGCATTTCTTCCGGCGCATCGTATCCGAATAAATCAGCCATTTTTTTATTTGCCGAGACTATATGTCTTTTCTGCAAAAGCACTATTCCGACCAGCGAATTATCCAAAATAGCCCTATAAGTATTGGATTCGAGCATCTCCTTCTGTCTTTTCATTTCGTCTATGTCCTGAAATATCCAGACGGAATCGGAGTTATCCGTCTCTTCGGGATTAACTGATTTTCCGGACAGGAGGCACCAGAACTCCGAACCGTCTTTTCTTTTCGTAAGCATCTCGAACCTTGCTTCTCTGCCTTTGGCAAGGTCGGAATATATAATTCTTCCTATTTCGTTGAAGTCTTCATCCGAACGGTAAAGTATTCTAGTAGAACTTCCTATTAATTCGTCGGAACTGTATCCCGAAATTTCGGCCATTTTTTTATTGACATGGACTATTTTTCTGTGCCTGACTAAAATTATTCCTACAAGGGGATTTTCTAAAAGAGTCTGCAGGACGCCGTTAGCGTTCGACATACCTGAAGCGCGATTTAAACCGGAAGCAGTCTGTTCATTCATTATAAAAGCTCCTGTAAATTATTTAGTCTTATTAAAATATAAGCAATTTACGTGCCATTATAAAAAACAAGGTAATTACGGCTATTCTTTTGTAAACAGGCTGTCGATAATGCAACAAAGTTGGCAGAACGAGAACTAAATTGGCAGAACGGGATAAATATTTTTTATAAAATTTCGCGTACTTTTTTTACAATGTCGTCGGGATTAAAAGGCTTGGTCATATACATATCGGCGCCGGATTCCATTCCTTTTAATTTATCTATTTCCTGCCCTTTTGCGGTGAGGAGAACTATATATATATCGGGGATTTTCAGGTTGTTTTTTACTTCCGAGCATACTTCGAACCCGTTCATTTTAGGCATCATTACGTCGAGAAAAACCATGTCCGGCTTGTTTTCCTTAATTGATTCAAGGGCTTCAGCGCCGTTTTCGGCAGTAAAAATCTCTAACCCCTCGTCTTCGAGGTCTTCTAGTGTTTGTTCTAAAAGCAGCCTTATATGGGGTTCGTCGTCGGCGATAAGAACTTTAGGCATTACTTCTCCTTAAATAATTTTATTTTTATAATATAAAATATACGACAGCTTATGTCAAGCTAAAATAAATGTCCAAATCCCGATTTATAAATCTATTTTCTGGATTCCCGCTTTCGCTGGAATGACAATGCAGTGATTTAAAGTTTCATCTGTCAGATGTCATTCCCGCGAAAGCGGGAATCCAGAATTATTTAGCATTTGAATATATAAATATTTTCTAAATCGGGATTTGGGGAACGCGGAAATCTATTTGGAGCCGCCCTTATTCAAAAGCCCCTCGACCTCGTTCAATAACTGCGGATATTCTACACCTTTAATGAGATATCTTTCCACGCCTATTTTAAATCCCGCCTGTTTGTCTTCGACTACCGATAAAATTATGATGGGGATATCCATGGTATCGGGACTGTTTTCC
>JAJZLA010000227.1 GCA_021803845.1 bacterium
AAGGTAAGGGTTATAAGCAGTAAAACAAAATCTGGAACCGCTTCTTATGTCAGGGTATTAATAGAATCTTCGGATAAAGAAGAAAAATGGACTACTCTCGGAGTATCGGAAAACATCATAGAAGCGTCTTATATCGCTCTTGCAGACGGCATAATTTATAAATTAGATAAAGAACTGGTCGGAGGACAGACATAAAAAATGGCAGATTTCGACTATATAAAAGAAATTGGATTTTTTAAAGCATTATTTTCGACATGGAAAGAATCTCTTTTCAGCCCCGAAGTATTTTATAAAGAACTAAACAACGCCGGGGCAAAGGAAGAAAACGGCATATCTAAGCCTTATTTTTACGCCTTGCTGTTTACATACATAAACTTAGTATTTTCTTTCTTTTGGGAAGTAATTTTTTTCAAGATAGGATTTTATAAAAACTATGCCGTCCTGCCTAAAATACCGCTTTTTTTTACAAATAAAAGTTTTTTGGATATATATATAATTATCGGAATAGTCTTTCTTTTACTGCTTTTGGGGATATTATACACGATTTTTCTAATTCTTTTAACTATTATAATACACGGGTTCGTAATGCTGTTCGGCGGAAAACAAGGTATAAGAAATACTTTCAGAATAATCGGCTATGCTTCCGGCGTAGGTATTTTTTCGATATTTCCGATATTCGGATACAATATATCGGCGGCCTGGTTTGCGGCATTATTGATTATCGGCATTAAAGAAACCAACGGGCTTTCGACGCCTAGGTCTATTTCGGCTCTTCTCCTGCCTTTTATTTTTATATCCCTTATACTGGTAGCCTTTTTTATAAAAATTTTAGCCGCAAGATAATGCAGTGCCCCAAAATTGCCTATAGAAAATTATTTTTCTGCATAAACGGCATGCATTTATATCTGCTTGCGCAGGAGTGACACCCTTTGGGTGAAAACTTAAAAACCTGCAAAGTCATT
The DNA here is from genome assembly GCA_021803845.1 of bacterium. The sequence continues at coordinate 963 of JAJZLA010000227.1, forward strand.
CCTGCGCAAGCAGGAATCCAGAATTAGTATAACTTTAAAGCCATTTTAGGATTTCTATCGGCAAATTTGGGGGCAGTGCAGTTTAAATCCTGCCCGACGAGCCCAGAACCTTCATTCTTTCTCCTATGACTTCTATGACGTAATCTCTTGCAGGACCGAAAATCTTTCTAGGGTCTATTTGCGATTTATCCGTCGCGACGCTTTCCCTTACTTTTGCCAAAAAAGCAATGCGCAGGTCGGTATCGGTATTGACTTTATTTATACCGAATTTTACCGCTTCTTTTAAAACATCGAACGGAACTCCTTTTGCGCCCTTTAAGTCACCCCCGAACTCCTCGAATCTTTTAGATGCCGCTTCCGGAACAGACGAAGCTCCGTGAAGCACAAGCGGAATACCAGTTAACTCTTTAACTTTTTTTAATCTTTCAAAATCTAATTTTGCTTCTCCTTTAAATTTAAACGCTCCGTGCGAAGTGCCTATTGCGGGAGCAAGGAAATCTATGCCGGACGATTCGACAAAATCGTGCGCTTCGGCAGGGTTGACCAGCACGGCATCCCTTTCTGCAACGGAAACGTTGTCTTCTATGCCTTGAAGTCTTCCAAGCTCGGCCTCCACGGAAATACCGACCGGATGGCAGATGCCTACTATCTGCTTAGTCATTTTAAGATTTTCTTCATACGGAAAATGGGACGCATCTATCATTACCGAAGTAAAACCTGCTTTTACCGCCGTCATTACTGCTTTTATATTTGAACCGTGGTCGAGATGCAGGGCGGCGGGTATCCTGGGATATGCATCCGAAAGCGTTTTAACCATGGAGTACAGCATTTCCGCGCCGGCATATTTCATGGCGCCTTCGCTCGCCGCAATTATAATCGGCGATTTTTCGGAATCGGCGGCGGCGAATATTGCCTGCAAAAATTCCATATTGTTGGCATTAAAAGCTCCGACGGCATAACCGTTCTTATTAGCATCGTCGAGAATTGCTTTCGCAGAAATCAAAGGCATTTTAGTTCCTCCAATGAAATTTTATTTTATAGTTTTTAATTGGCGGAAGCGTACGGGAATCGAACCCGCCTTGCCCTTATGGGGACAACTGTTGATTTGAAGTCAAAGAGGGGCACCAGCCCTCCAATCGCTTCCGTATTAATTATATCAATAAAATTATATTATACAAACGCATATTATTCAAGTTCAAAGTCCTGCCTTAAAAACCCTAAAACCTTAATATTTTGGTTAAATTTTGTATGTCAAATGATATTTTTATATGATAAAATATGAATAGATTGGTTTATATTTTATATTAAGGGATTAAGGGTAAATATGGATAACTGGAAATTAGGCGAAGGAGAGGAAGAGCTTTTTAGTGAAAACAATGAAACAGGGAAAGGCTTTTCAATAGGAAAAATAGACAAAGATGATTTATCCGAAATTATTTTTGAGGAAAAAAACCCGGATAAACCGGAAAGAAAAATTCCGCCCAAAAAAGAAAGTAAAATAGACGACGGAGAAAGAAATGCTTACGGCAATAAAAAAAACGGACTTAAAAAAATATTTTATCTGCTTTTAGGAATGGCCGCGTTACTGTCGGCATATTATTTATTTAAAACGCTGTTTCCCGGCAACGGTACGAATATAAAACTATTCGAGTTAAAAACCGTCGTTTACAAATCTAGAGTATTGCCTGAAAACAATCTGCTGATTACAGGTTATTTAGTAAATAAAAATAAATTTCCGGTAAGTTACGTCAGGCTGACGTGCAAGCTTTACAGCACAAAAAACATCGTGCTTTTATCTAAACATGTATATGCCGGAAATTTTATAAGCCTAGAAAAACTTAAAAAGATGTCCAATGTTGCGATAGATATGGCGCTCAATAATAAAGACGGGGAAAATATGTCGAACGTGGAAATTTTGCCGAATCATCCTATAAAATTCATGGCGGTTTTTTTCGATATAAATCCGAACTCGAAAAATTATTCGGTTTCAATCAGCCATTTTTACAGAATAAAAAAATAATCCGATATTTTTTTATTTTACTTTTTAGCAGTTTTAACGGTTTTTGAACCTGTCCGTTTTGTTTTTTTCGAAGATGCCTGAGCCGAAGTTGTCCTTGCTATCTGTCTTTTTTTAGGTTTTACGGGCGTTTCGTCGTCTTTAGAATCTTCGGGCGTAACGTCTATTTCGTCTTTTCCCGAAACGCTGTTTTTAAAGTTTTTTAGGGCTTTGCCAAGCCCGCTGCCTATTTCGGGAAGTTTGCCTGCTCCAAATATCAGAAAAACGATTATAAGTATGATTATTATCGTTATCGGTGAAAATCCAAACATATTTTATTTACCTCCGTTATTAACTTCGTTCCGCAGCCGGCGCTGTCTTTCGTTTCATAACCGGCGGAGAGAGGGAGGAACTTTTCTTTGAAAAGTTTTAAAACGTACGAACTTCCTCTTGCGCGCTCCGCTTCCGCTTCCGCTTCGCGCTATCGAGGGTTCGACTCCGTCCCCATTCTGCCTTAACTAAATAATTTGTCAACTTCGTTTCATAACTGGCGGAGAGAGAGGGAGTCGAACCCTCGATAGACTTGCATCTATACATGATTTCCAATCATGCTCCTTCGGCCTCTCGGACATCTCTCCTGAAAAACTATCGCTTACTTAATATAATTTATCATTATTTCAAAATATATTCAAAGGTTATTTTTAGAAATTTTAAAAAATAATTTTAAAAAATGAAATTTTTATATTGACAAAAATAAATATATTTTGATAAAATATATTCAGTAATTCTTTTCTCCATTTTCCCCCTGATATATGCCGAATATATCAGGGGGTTTCCAATTTATCTTTTTTTATGAAAAATGAAAGAATAATCGAATCGAAAAATATAAAAAAAGAGCTGTCCAAGCTTAAAAAAAAATCCAAAAAAATCGTATTCACAAACGGCTGTTTCGATATTATACATGCGGGACATATAAGTTATTTAAACGAAGCAAAAGCTCTCGGCGACATACTTATAGTAGGATTAAACAGCGACGAATCGGTCAGGCGTTTGAAGGGCGCCGGCA
>JAJZLA010000228.1 GCA_021803845.1 bacterium
CCGGTTCTATATTTTCTTTAGCGGCGGCGTACGCCGTTCCTTCGGAGTAAACATTTGTAGCGCCGTTTTTTAACGCATATTCTTTTTCGGTCATTTTTTATTTTCCTTTTATTTTTTATATTATTATAAATATATTTTTATATTATTTTATAAATTTTTAGCCGATTTTACAAAACTTTCCGCAGCAAGTCTGTTTGAATAAAAAGACAGATGAACGTAGCTGCCTATAGTATTCAAAATATTATATCCTTCCTGTTTCCATATCCCCGGAGCGCTTAAACTTTCGTATTCCGTAACGGTTTTGACCGCCGCCGCTTCCTTTGCCTCCTCCGGAAACGCCGTCTTTAAGTCCGCCGAATCCGCCTGCGCATGAACAATCGGCGTGCCGGTTGGAGGAGCCGCCGAGGGCAGAAGTTTTGAATAATGAAATTCATGCCCGTTAACAGTTAAACCCGCTTCTCCAAGAAACGTCTTTTCTTTCAGTCTGACCGTCCTGTAACCCAGCGACAATCCTCCTTTATCCATAGAGGCTTCAAAAGGAAAAATTCCGCAAGCGCCGTAACTTTCCCCTTTATAGGAAATTTTTTCGCACAGATACATAAGACCGCCGCACTCGCCATATATTATACCATTATTTTTATGGAATTCATAAATTTCTTTTTTTATGGAATGATTGCTTTCCAAAGCAGACGCATAGATTTCGGGATATCCGCCGCCTATGTAAACCGCTTTTATCCCCGAAGGCAGAAACTTGTCTTTTAAAGGGCTGAAAAAAACTATTTCCGCTCCGAAGCTTTTTAGTATTTCAAAGTTGAAATTATAATAAAAAAAGAAAGCCTCGTCGAAAGCAACGGCTATTTTTATTTTTGAAGCTTTTTTACCGGTTTTATTATTGCCGTTATTACGGCCCTCGCTGCCTTTGTTATCCTTGCCGCCCCCGCTATTTTCGTTATCGGCTTTATTATTGACGCCGTATTTTTTGTCTGCCTGTTTTTTAATTAACCCGTTAAAGTTTTTAGAATTTTTTTCCAGTATATTTACCATAAACTGAAAATCCACGTTTTTAAATACCGCATCTTTTATCTTTATGACAGTTTTTTCAAACCCGCTTATTTCTTTTCTGTTTTCGCCGCAAAATCCGCCGGCGTCTTTGCGCCCGCCTTCAGTTTTATATCCGCCTTCACCTTCCGGAACTATAAGTCCGAGATGGCGTTCTTTAATCGAAAAAATATTTTCGTCGTTTTTAATATAGCCGAAAACCTCTACTCCGGCGATATTTTCTTTAATTTCATCGCGGATTATTCCATAATGCCTTTCGGAAGAAATATTATTCAGGATAACGCCGCAGACGTTTATGCCTTTTTTGTAATTTTTCAGACCGTAAATTAAGGAAGCCATAGTAGAAGAAATTTTTTTGCAGTCCATAATTAATACGACGGGAAATTTAAACTTTTTTGCTACCTTAAAAGAGTTTCCGTCGTAAAGTCCCATTGCGCTTTCGGCGATGAACGCTTTTTTGCTTTCGCCGCCGTTAAAATTTACGCCGGCGTTAACGGTCAAACCGAATTCAGGGGAAATTTCTTTAAAGAACCATTCCGTTAAAAATCTGCCGGGAATTAAAAAAGGGTCTAAATTTTTAACCTGGATTTCGGAATTTAAAGCTTTCGACAGTATGACGGGGTCTATAAAATCAGGCCCGGTTTTATAAAGGCTTAAAGAATATCCTTCGTCTTTTAATTTTCTCGAAAAAGCAAGAGTAACCGTAGATTTTCCCGAAGACGACCTGTCGGACGCAAAATAAACCGCAAACATAAAAATCCCTCAAAGTACTTTATGAAATCCCAGCAAAACCGCTGCAAAAACAAGTTCCGATAATTTAACCGTAAAACCTATCATATCCCCGTTTACGCCGCCGAATTTTTTTCTGAAATACAGCGCAGTCAGAAGAACGGCGAGAATCGTAATTAAAATAGAAAAAAAACCGGCAAGCCCCGAAAGAAGGCATATAACTAAAAAAGCGATAATAGTTGCATATAAAAATGTTTTCGTATCGGTTCCTTCCGTAAAAACCGTTCCTATTCCTTTAAAATTTTCCGGAGTTTCAGAAAAATAAGACGCAACTACTATGGAATATCTTCCGGCTACAGGGAAAAGCAGTAAAACTAAATATATAAAATTAAACTTAAAATCAAGAATGCTAAAAATTCCGGCAAAATGTTTTAAAGCTAAAAAAGACGGCGGGGATAAGTAAAGGCTGTATGTTTGATTTGCCGATATAATAAGCGACCACATAATTAAAACATAAAAAATAACGGCAATATTCCCCGCAGTGCCTGTATTAACGTCCTTCATGGCTTTATAAAATCTGTTTTTATCTCCGCTTTTCAGATATGCGAAAAAACCGTCCGAAGTATCCGCCAGACCGTCGAAATGAAGACCTCCCGTAACGGCGTAAAGGCAAAAAATAGAAATTAAAGCCGAGGGATATAAGGGTAAAAATTTATTAAATACGTAAAAAACAAAGGCTGTTGCAATGCCGATAAAAAGGCCTGCTGCGGGAAAATATTTAATAGATTTTATTAAAAGCTCCGTCTGCGGAACAGTACCGTTTTTCTTGTTTTTGAATTTAAATACGGTCAAAAAATTTACGGACTCTAAAAATTCGCTCAATATAGGCATAGAGCTAAACATTAAGTTTAGAAGCTATCACGCCGGCTTCGTCAAACGTTAGCATATTATTATACATGTTAAGCGCCGTTTCGATTATCTTCATCGCAATAACCGCTCCGGTTCCTTCGCCGAGCCTCATAGACAGGTTTAATATAGGGGTTTTGCCGGTAAGGGCCGCCGCCGTTTTATGGCCTTTTTCTTCGGAAAGATGACCCATGAACATATAATCGGAAACCGCAGGATTTATATTTAAAGCAATCAAAGCCCCCGCCGTGGAAATAAAACCGTCCACTACTACGGGCGTCCTGTTTAAAGCGCAGCCTATTATAAATCCGGCTATAGCGCCTATTTCCAATCCGCCGACGCCGGCAAGAACGTCCACGGCATCGCCCTTTACGCCGCCTTTTATATTTGATTCGACCGCTTTTTTAATAATCGCCGCTTTTTTCTTAATTACGGCGGCGCTCACGCCCGTTCCTTTTCCGCAGACGAGTTCCGGAGATTTTTTTGAATAAAAGCAGGTAATCGCAGAGGCGGGCGTCGTATTGCCTATGCCCATATCGCCGGTTGCGCATATTCCGGCGCCTTTTTTCTTAATTACTATATCGGCGATTTCTATGCCTTTTAAAATAGATTCTACGTCTGCGTTTTCCGTCATTGCCGGACCTTTATAAATATTAAAGGTGCCGTTTTTTACTTTTCCGCTTATGAAATTATCTCCTTGAAACGGCGCATCGTTTTTTATTCCTACGTCAATTACTAAAACATCGGCTCCTACGGAAGCGGCTATCGTATTAATTGCGGCTCCGCCGCTAAGAAAATTAGCGACCATTTGGGTCGTAACGTCCTGCTTAAATAAACTGACGCCCTCTTCGACGACTCCGTGGTCTCCGGCAAAAACGCAGACGTATTTATTAAGGTTTAGGCGCTTATTTTCTTTATTATAGCAAGACGAAAAAGGCCTTTCTTCCTCCGTTATAGCTACTACGTCTTTTGCAAAGTCTTCTAACCTGCCGAGGCTGCCTTTAGGTTTAATCAGCTTATTCAGCCTGTTTTCGGCAATTTTATAAAACTTTTTTTTATTAACGGGTTTAATTCGATTTGCAATAGAAAATAAACGTTCTTTATGGTTCATATAAGATTAATTATAAATTAGATTTTACTTCAACGCAAGCGGATTTCCGGCGATAACGCAGTAAGCTTTATCGGAAACGGCGGAAAGTTTCTGCTCCATTAAACCGTTTAATTCTACGAATTTTCTGACGTATGCATCTACGGAAACCAAATTAAAGCCGAGAGAATCGGAAACCGTTACTACGGAGCATCTTATGCCGGAAAGATATTCG
>JAJZLA010000229.1 GCA_021803845.1 bacterium
AAGCCGAAAAACTTTCGGCGCCGAACTCCATTACGCCTTTAAGAGCCGATTCAATAAATTTTGAGCCGTAAGGATGTTTGTCCGCGGCTGAATTATGAGATACCGCGTCTATTATTATTATAATTTTTTCTATAAAATCTTTTATGTTTTCGATATTTTCAAAGTCCGATATAAATATCCGGTGCATCTCCGAAAGATACGCTTTCATATCGCTTTGGCCGCCGGAGCCGGAGCCGGGTTCGATATTTTCGATGTCCTTAACGGAAATAAATAAAATTTTATTTTTTTTAATATAATATTCGATGGATTGAAAAAGCGTTCTGGTCCGGACGGCGTTAAAATCGGACTGAGGCAGTTCCTTTAATTTGCCGCTGATATTTTTTACGTAAGGATGCAGAAATAACGAAATATAGTCTTTAGCATAAAACTTGCCGCTTTTTTTTCTGCCGTGCAGAACGGATATTAAATTAAAAAGCGTATATATAGGCGTCCTCTTTAAAGAATACCCGATAGATACGTTGTATTCTTCCTTATCTAACGAATTAAGGATGTTGTGAAGCAGGGGGAAAAGATAGTCTTCTTTGGAAAGCACTATCAAATCCTTGGAAGACAGCTTGTTTTCGGACTGCTTTATCGTTTCTTTCAGGCGCATTATCTCGTTGTGCACCGAAGAAACTTTATTGAAATAAAATTTAACATGCGCATATTCCGATTCATAGCCGTTATATTTATATTCGCCGCCGTTTATTATTCCGTTTTTTTCTTCAGGCGGCTCTAAACCTATTTTTTTAAGAAAATCCGTTACCCCTGCGCCTGTTTTCGACACGATGCAGGCTTCCGTTTCATTCCCGGAGTTCCTATTTTTTAATAAATTTTTAAATATAACGGATTCTGCGGCCGTGATTCCGTAAAAAGCGGCAAGGATAACCCTTCTGTCCTTCAAAAAGGAAGAAACTGCGTCCGCGCCGGGATTTGCGTCGGTATTTTCCGCGACAGATTTATACCTGTAAGACCTCGAAGAGAATCCACGCTCTGCGAGAGTTTCGTAAAAAAGTTTATACATTTTAGAAAATTTTGCAAATTTATCGGGGAAATTAAGAATATTTAAGCCCGGGTCGATTTTTTCCGCGATAAGCCCGTCGCATGACGCGGGGTCGGCAGATTCTATCAAAAGCTCTTCGAAATCTCCGAACAGCTTATATCCCCACGGCATAAAAACATCTAATTTTTCGGCATTTTTTATTAACCGCGTTTCTTTATTATTGTTTAAATCGAAAATAAGAAAAGCCGCTTCCGTGGAATTTATCTTCGGAAAAGGCGGAAATACGGAGGGGGCGGATGATTCCCAGCATTTGTCTATAAAATCGTCTATCGAAAACATTTCTACGGCGTCCGTAGAAATTTTACGGGCGGCGGAAATATATTTTCCCAGAAAATAGGCGGGTCTTCTGTGCGGGAATATAACCGCGACTTTTTGTCCCGCTTTAATTTCTTCGAGGACTAAATCGCCGGTATATTTTATTATATCGGCGGATTTTTTTAAAATATGCGCGCCGCCCCCGCCCGAAATGCCGCCCGAAATAAAATTATCCATAATTTTTAACACTCCAATATGCCGCCGCTATCGATATTATATATAACCGCGGAAATCTTTTTACCGGCATATATATCCTTCAAAACGGATTTATATCCGAGCAGTTGGGTTTTGTAAGATTCCGCCTCTTTCTTATTCATATCGCCCGTTTTATAATCCAATATGCAAATTTCGCCCGTTTTTTCCGATACGGAAACTCTGTCCATACGGCAGACGCTTCCGGCGGCGGACAGATACTCTTTTTCGGTAAATACTTCGTATATTTCCCCGTCGAACAGTTTCAGCAGAAAATTATTTTCTTTTATCCGCTCTATTTTTTCTTTTATATCGGTTTTAGTTTCGGAAATACCGGCTAAAAGCATATATTTTTCTATTAAGGCGTCCAGATTCCCGAAATCCTCGGCATATTTAATTTCGCTTAAAATTTTATGGTAAAAATCGCCCCTTTTTATGCTTAAATACTGGCTTACCGTTTTTATCGCTCTTTCGAAACCTATATCGCAGTATCCGCAATTTAAAGCGATTTCCAAGTTTTCGGGCGGGTTTCCTTCCGAGCCGCCTTTTACGTTTACGTTTGCGTTTTCATTTTCATTTTTTTGTCCTTGTCCTTGTCCTTGTCCTTGTCCTTTTTCTTGTTCGTTTCTTTTTTCGTTTTCGCGTTTTGCGTCTTTGTCTTCCGGCTTTTTAAGGAACTTTTCGCCGGCGGACCCTTCGGGCAGAGGACATTCCCCCTTTGAAATAATAAGATTGTACATCTCGTGCTTCGCCCTCGTCAGCGCGACGTAAAGAGTATTGAGGTCGCTTATGTTTTCGTCTTTTACGGCGCCGTAATAAACCGACTCTAAATAAGAAGATTTAAACATCTTTTTGGTTATATAAAGAAGGTTCAAAGACCCGTTTCCTTCTGCGGCGTTCGTATCCGTTTCGGCGGCAAAGTAGTTTTTTTTCGCTCCTTTATTGTTTTTGCCGACTGCGGCGTCCGCCCTGAGGGCGTAATTTTCTTCCGCAAAAAAAACGTTTATTACGGCATCCCACTGCAGTCCTTTTGCTTTATGGACGGTAAGAAGAGTCAGCGCATCTCCGGCTTTCGGCAGTTCTAAGGAAAATATTTCGTTTTCGGCGCCGTCCTTAGAATTATCGGGATTAATTAAATCTAAAAAATCGTTTAAATCGGCGGAACCTTTTTCCTCCGCGTACTGGATTGCGTCTAAAAAATGCGCCAGATAGGCTGATTCTTCGGGAAAATTTTCCGGAATATTAAAAACTTTATAAATATAAAGGACTATTTCATACGGCGGAAGGTATCCGGTTTTGTTGAATAATTCTTCAAAGCATCCGTTCCATAAATTTTCGTATTTTTCCCTGAATTCTATATACAGCGGTACGTTTTTTAAATTTTTTAAATTAGTTTCGAACAGAAATTTTTCGAACTCTTTCCTGCCGGACACGGACCCGTTCTTTTTCCCGAAAATATCTCCCAGAATAAAACCGCCGAAATTAAAATCGTCAGTCGGAGAATTTAAAAAATTTAAAAGCATTTCTATTTCTTTTATAATTTTTCTGTTTCTAATGTCCAGACTGCTCTGCGTAACTACCGGATAGCCTTTTTCTATAAGCCGCCCCGCTATATCGTTAAGGTACCTGTTTTTTTGGGCCAGTACGGCTATGTCTCCGTATCCGTAACCGCGCCTCTTAAGGTCTTCTATTATTTCCATAAGACGCGGTTCTATGACGTCTAAAGGGTTGCCGGCGGCGGACGCGGCGGACTCCGCATCTTTTTCTACGGGAGCGTCGGGGTGCTTGAATATTTCCGTTAGGCAGCAGCCTCCGGCATTAATATTTTTACCGCCTTCGTCGAGCGGCGTATCCTGTTCGTACGTTAAAAACCCCGCCGGATCGCCTACGGATTCCGCCCTGTCCCTGAGCGCGCTTTTAAAAACATTGTTTACGTAATCCACTAAAACCTTATCCGACCTGAAATTAAATTTCAGCGATACTTTTTTGAATTCGTTAAGCGAAGGAAAAGATTTGCCTCCACTGTCCATAAGGGCTTTCATTATTTTATAATCGGCTCCTCTGAATCCGTATAAAGCCTGTTTCAGGTCTCCGACCGTAAACAAAGAGCCGCCTTTTGAAAGGGATTCTTCTATTAACGGTTTAAGATTGCGCCACTGCACTTTTGACGTGTCCTGAAACTCGTCGATAAAATAATGGTAAATGTTATTTCCTAGTTGAAAATAAATTTCGGGAACGGAACTTTCGCTTAAAAACCGGCTTAATTTTTTATTTATGTCGCTTATATAAACGAGTCCCGAAATTTTATAAGCGTTTATCAATTCTTTTTTAAAAGATTCGTAAAGGGTTAAATACGGCAGGCTTTTTAGTTTTGCTATGTCCGGCAGATGCTTATCGAA
>JAJZLA010000230.1 GCA_021803845.1 bacterium
ATTTAAGCTTAAAAACAAAAAAGTCGTCGTTGCCGATAAAGATTTATGCATGGAATGCGGCGCCTGCGCTCTTAACTGCAAATACGGGGCTATAGCCGTAAATTCCGGCGTCGGATGCGCGAGCGGCATAATAAACGGGATGCTGACCGGAGGCAAGCCTTCATGCGATTGCGGCGGTACAGCGCCGTCCGAATGCTGTTGATTAGTTTTAAATTAAAATTAAGTTAATATTTCTCTGTCTGGGTCCGTCGAATTCGCAGAGGAAAATCCCTTCCCATCTTTCGAGATTCGGCTTATTGCCGGAATAAGGCAATATCCTTTAATTGCCTATTATCGCTGCTTTTATGTGCGCGTCGGAATTTCCTTCGGCGTGGCGGTAATTATTATTTTTAGGCGCCAAATTATCTAAAAAAATATAATCTTCTATTGTTTTTGTAATATTTATCAATTCGCTTCTTTTGCCGGTTTTTACCGAAAAATTATACATTTTCATAGCTTTTATGCCTGCTTTTTGCAAAAGGTAAAATTAAGCTTTTTAAGAAAGACGGCTTATAATTTCTATTAAGAAAATTACACGGGTCGCCTTCGGCAAATTTTTTTGCTAAGTATCTATACCCGAAGTTTCCGAATTTTTCTATCAGATACCTGTTTACGAGCGATGTTTCCAGCATCGGTTTAATCTCTTTTTTCCAGAGGTAATCGTAATCCGAGCCTCCGATTATACTCATAGCGGCCAGATATCCGGATAAAACCGCATATCTTAACCCGAACCCCCAGAGGTAATCTTGAAAGCCGGCCGATTCGCCTATATATATTTTTTTATCGAAGGCGTTGGTATTTCTAATGAAAAAATTTCCGAATCCGCCGAATCTTTTTTCGTTTCGAATATCGATATATTTTTCATTTTGGAAAAAATTAAGCAAATTTTTAAAATATTTTTTTGTATTTTTAAAATCTTTATAAATAACCGAAGCCATTGTACCGAAACCTTTATTTATAAGGAGATATACATAACCCTTAGGCGCAATTTCATCGTTAAAAATCACGGCCGCGCAGTCCTTCGTTCCGGTATCGAATGTTATGCCCGCCGCTATAAAATCCGCCCGTTTTGGACCTTCGGCTATTATAGTTTTTTCTTTGAAAGATTCGATGCGGCGGTTAAAAACTATTTCGACTCCCAGACAAACGGCTTGCTTTTTGAGTCCCGCATCAAAAGAACCGCCGGCGCCGCCTCTTTTTACAAGATAAAAAACAGGCCTTTCGGACTTTATTCTAAGCGGAGCCATTTTTGGAGCGTATATATCGCCTTCATAGTAAGGAATACATAAAAAATTAATATCTATTCCTAATTCCCTAAGAAACGCAACTATGTCTTTATCCCCGCTCCAATTTTCCAAGCCTTGAAAATCGCCGTTCATCCTATGTCCGACATCCGGCGACATTTCATAAACCGTAGGCTTATATCCGTGTTGTGCCAGGACTATTGCCGCCGTTAAACCTGCAGGTCCGGCTCCGGAAATATTTATTTGATTTTCCAATTTTGAGTTCTTTATTAAATTATATATACTTTATCTTAATTTTAATGCTACCATAATTTGACGCTTTTTCAAGTATCAGCGGAATAGTATCGGCGGAATATCTTAATCCCGCAATAGAAATTTATATATAACCTTTAACTTTATGTTTTAGCTGCGGAGAAACAGTCATCAGTTTGTAAAAGTTAGATAATATTTAAACTGCACGATTAAAATATTTCTTCTTTTTTAGCAATTTCGATTTCCTTTTCATAAAAAATTCAACCGGCTGCAAAAAAAACTTGACATTATACCTAAGTATAAGGTGTAAAATATAAATATTCGGCAATGAAAAAAATTATAAAATTTAATAAATTAAAAATGGAGGTTTTTATGAAAAACTATTTAAATGCGAAAAAATTTACCGGAAGTATTTTAGCTATTTTGATTTTAACTGCATTAGTATTAACTGCATCTGCGTTTGTTTATCACACGAATTACGATTCAAAGAACTTAACGCTTACAGGTTTTAACAGTACAAATAATGTTCATACCGATAGGTTTAAGGTTTACGGGCTTGTGTGCGGGGATACTTTTTGCATAACGAATATTCAAAATGCGTTATATAAAATTAAGGGAGTTAAAAATGTCAAGATTAATATGCAAAATCAAGAGGCTATAGTGAAGTTTAAAGGGAACATAGCTCCGCAAACCTTTATAAAGGCAATAGACGGCGCATCAAACGCTATGTTTCATTACAGCGCGCGCTACATAAAATAAATTACTTAGCATGAGTATAATACTTTGATTAACTTGCTATTTAGAGGCGGTATATTATGAAAACAAAAAATTTATCCGATAAAATTAACGGAGTAAGCTCAAGCGCAACCTCTTTTTCAGCCGGAATTTTTGCAATTTTAGGCGGAGTTTGCTGTTGGGGGCCTTTAGTTTTTAGCATACTTGGCGTAGGCGCAAGCACAGGCGGAGTTTTGGGATCCGCCGCCTCTTTTCTTGGGGCAATTGCGCCTTATAGGAACTATTTTTTGGTGTTAAATATTATCGGCATTCTTTTATCTTTTTTCTTTATTTACGTGATGCCGAAAATATCTTTTCAAAGAAAACAAGCGTTGGATATCAACGAAGGCGCCGACGGTGCAACCTGCGATTGTGAGACTTCGGCAGGCTCTTTTAATTTCAGCAAAATAGTTTTTTTCTCATCTGTTTTGATAACGGTCGGTATTTTTATATATTTGTATGTTGACAGCGGTCAGATTTTTACAGCTTGGCCCCAGTTATAACGTTGTAAAATAAATATACTTTCATTATATAAAACAGCAATAAAGCATAAGGAATGGTTTAGCTAAATTAATGGAGGCGCAATTATGCAGAGCGATAAAATTAACGAAGAATTTCAAGATACTATACAAAGTTTACTGATAGAAATAGACAATATTAAAGAATATCTTGAAGAAATAGACGGTTATGACGGAGAAATAAAAAAACTTTTTGAAAATTCCGGAAATGAAACTTATATCGAAAATAAAGTAAAAGAATTAAACGATAAAATTGCGGTTTTTAACTGGTGGTGGAAGGTGATAGTAAGAGATGTAGAAGAGATGAAAGAAAAACTCGTTAAATAAAAAATTTTATTTTTTGTGTCGAACCGGAGGTATTGCAAACCAAACGACAATGACGGTTATTCCGAATGCGATATATATTGCGTTAAACATCCATATCGGGAAATTGTAATATAAAACTTTATTCACCATTCCCGCAATAAAAGGCATAGAGCTGTGCTCCATACGGTCTAAAGACATCAGTTTATATTCAAGCCATGTCAGCGGACATTCGATATTAAATACGGATTCAAATGCTACGATTCCTATCATTAAAAGATGAATTAACCTGAAGGTATAATTTCTTATCCATTTCCAGCGCGCAAAAAAACCCGCAATTATAAGAAAAAAACCGATTACGATTACAAGCGCGTAAAGCAGATGCACTATATATACCGCCGATATAGCGATAGGATAAAATTCTTTCATAATTATTCGCCTTTATTTATTATATTCCACTTTAACTTAAAAGTTAAATTTTTAAAATATACCCAAAAATTGCTATTTCATGCATTGTTGCTTATATGCAAAATCTGTAATATAATGAAAAAAATTTAAGAATTGGAGCGAATAAAATTATGACGATATTTAATAGAAATAAAGCGGCGATAATTCGTTTTTCAGGAGCTATAACCGCGCAAAGCGTTTTGCCTTATATTAAGCTTTTAAAAAAAATTGAGAGAATGAAATCCGTCAAAGGAGTAATGTTTGTTATCGACAGTCCGGGAGGCAGCGCCATTCACTCCGAACTGCTGTTTTTAGCGATAAAAAGGCTCAGGGATAAAGGCAAGGTAATATACGGATATCTTGAGGTTGCAGCTTCGGGAGGCTATATGATAGTGCATCTGCTTTA
>JAJZLA010000231.1 GCA_021803845.1 bacterium
AGTTAGGTTATCATAGTCTGTAAATCGTAAAATAGAATTGACCCCTTTCGTCATTTAAAATTGACCCCCTCTTTAAAGCTAAATTAATTTATAATCTTCTTCTGCAATTAATCATAACTAAACAGAAGGAGGCACTAAAGAGGTGATAAGCATGTATAAGTGGACTGAAGTCAAAAAACTAAAAGCGAAGGGATTAGGAATTAAAAGAATTGCAAGAGAACTTAATCTTTCAAAGAACACGGTTAAGAAATATCTTAAGTCTTCTCTTCCGCCCGTTTTTAAGAAGACGCAAAAACAAAGTTCTCTGGAGGAATTTAGAACCGAAATAGAAAATATGTTCCAGAATAAGTTTATCGGCACGCGTATTTATGAAGAGCTTAAAAAGTTAGGATACGAAGGTTCTCTTTCATCGGTACATAGATTTATTCAAAGTATGCGCAAAACAAAAGAGATAAATACAAAACGCACTACCAGATTTGAGACAAAGCCAGGAGAACAGATGCAATACGACTGGTCGGAATGGCTGCTTACGGTAGGAAATAAAAAAATAAAGATATACGTTCACGGCTTAGTTTTAGGTTTCAGCAGAAAAAAATATTATACCTATTCCCTTTCTATTTCTACCAAAGACGTTATAAGAGCTATAGTATCCGGAATAGAGTATTTTAACGGATTTGCAAAAGAGTTGTTAATAGATAACCCTAAGCAGATGATACTTCTTCATAAAAAAGAAGTAATAAGGTACAACGACGAGTTTTTAAGATTCTTAGGCATCTACGGCATAGGTTCTAACCCGTGTCTGCCAAGAAGGGCAAGAACAAAGGGCAAGATAGAAAGACCGTTCTTTTATATAAAAGAACATCTTTTAAGGGGTCTTAAGATAGAAGACATTTCGGAACTTGAAGATATTATTGCTGATTTTACCGAAAACTACAACTCAAGGGAACATTCTACTTTAAAAAGACCGCCCAACGATATGTTTGAAGAAGAAAAAGGGTATTTAATCGGTATTCCGTCGGTAGAACCGAGAATTATTTACAATATGGATTTAAGAAAAGTAAGCGCCGACGGTTATGTATCGTGGGACGGAAAGTTGTATCCCGTGCCGTTAAAATACTGCCTTAGTAACGTTTTGATAGATTCCGTTATGGGAAGGCATATAAAGATTTACGACGAAAAAGGCATATTTATTACGGAGCATAACAAAAATCTATTCAATGAAAGGCCTATTCATCCGGAACATATTAAAATTAACGAAGAATGCATTCTTAACAGGAAGAACAAAAGATCTAAGCTTTTGAACAGATTTATAGAGCTAACCGGAGAAACAGGCAGTATGTTTCTTGAAGGCCTTGAAAAAAACACAGGCTTAAATGTTTACTGGCACGTATCGGAGATAATAAACTACATAGAGCTTTACGGAATAAAAAATGTTTTGCCTGCAATAAATATTTGCCAAGAGTCCGGTTTTTACGATAAGAACTCCGTAAAAAGCTTAATTAAAACCGATATCGCTATAGAAAACTTTCAAAACGTTTTGCCTTTACCCGTAAATATAGAAAGAAATTTATCATACTACCGTATAGAGGAGAAATAATGAACGAAATAAATAAAAATATAGAGTCGCATTTAAAATATTTAAAACTTAGCGGGATAATGCCCGTTTACGAAGAATTGTCGTTAAAAGCTACAAAATCAAAACTTATGTACGAAGAATATCTTCTGCTTCTTTTGGAGGAAGAGATAAAAAGAAAACAGGACGCCTCGGTTAAATCTAAAATAATATCGGCTAAGTTTCCTTTCGTAAAGACTATAGAAGAGTTCGATTTTTCTTTCCAGCCGGATTTTAAAGAAAAAGAGATAATAAGGCTCTCTGGACTCGGCTTTATAGAGAATAAGGAAAACGTCATATTCTTAGGACCTCCCGGAGTAGGCAAAACTCATCTTGCGATAGGATTAGGCATAAAAGCCTGCATTCAAAAATACAGGGTTATTTTTATATCCGCCGCAAAACTGTTGGAAGATCTTTTAATTTCCTCCAAAAACGGCACGTTAGTCAATAAACTTTTAATGTATTCGAGATTTAATCTATTAATAATAGATGAACTCGGTTATATGCCTATAGTAAAAGAACAGGCGAATCTGCTTTTTCAGTTAATTTCCATGAGATACGAAAAGGGTTCTATTATTCTTACCAGCAACTATAACTTCGACGATTGGTCTAAAGTATTCGACGACAATATAGTCGCCTCTGCAATAATAGACAGGCTGGTTCATCATTCCAGTCTTTTTTATATTAACGGAAGCAGTTATAGGATTAAAGATAAAATAAGGAAGAAATCTTAATTTTACCCTTATAACCCCCTTGACCAAAGAATAAAACCTTAAATGCATTTGTCAAGGGTAAGGCCTTAAGGCCTTATGCGAAGCACGGGCGTTAGCCCGCCCTTTACAAATGTATTTAAGGTTTTAGATTTAATCTTAAAAAGGGGGTTATAAGGCGTATAAATTAAGTAAGAAAGTAAGGGGTCAAATTTAAATGCGGATGGGTCGAATCTTTTGACAAACAGCATAAAGGAGGTGATCGGGTTAAGCCGGATGGAAAAGGAAATGGTAGATTAAAAATCTGCTAATGCAAAATTCCAAAAAATTAAATTTATAATCGGTGAAAAACGGAATTTTCGTTCGGCGTTTTAGGGAATTTTAAATCGGTGTTGACATTAGCACGTGAGATTTAAAAAAAGATGTGAGAAATTACTTTTGTTCAAGAGGGAAAATAGGGGGTCAAATTTAAATGCGGATGGGGGTCAAATCTCTTGACAAACAACATGCAATTATCAGCCGAAACGATTATCTTAGCCATACTTTCGTTAGCTTAGTGCCAACTTAGTTGGTAAAATGCCAACTAAGTTTATAAATTAGTTTTTAATTTTATCCCCCTAAAATTCTACATTAACAGTCGGAATAAGCGTTTAAACAGTTAAAATCTCATAAATAATGTATTGGTACGTTAATTGCATTAGCTATAACATTATTAAAAATTTAAAAATCGTAAAAAAATGATTTTACGAATAATTTTATTTAATTGGGGGTATTTATGAGAAAACTGTTTTTGTTTTTAACGGCGTTTTTTACCGTTTTTTTGTTGAGCGCTGTTTATGCGCCTATTACGGCAAGCGCAGGTACCGTCACTATCGCAGGCAATACCAACCTTACCGTTGGCGGCTTTATACTTGGATATTACGGGGAATCGAGTAACCAAAATTTAGTTTCTTCGCAGGCGAATAATCCCGGTATAGTTAATACCTCGACTAGTAATTCTACTAAGTTTAGCGGTACGCTGGATTTTACCAGATTGTGGCTTAATTTAGACAACAAACCGGAAGGCATTACGGGTTATGTTTCAGCCGACTTCAACGGCAGCGGTCCTCAAGGTACTGGACAAGGGATAAGGTTAAGAAGAGCTTATTTAATTAAGTCTTTTGACGAAAGCAATTTTACTCCGTGGATTGAAATAGGGCAGGATTATAATCTTGGACAGCCGGTAGGTTTTTCGTTTTCGGCATACCAGAATGCCGGTTTAGCGGGCGATGAAGCAAGCGTGCCTATTTGGGTGCCTCAAATTATGTTCGGAACAAAAATTAAAACTGCGGTAGTTACTTTAAATCCCGAAATAGGATTGATGGATTTACAGGGAGAATCAGGCAGCGGCAATTACACCGAATTTATGAGTAATGCGGGAGATTCGGGCGTTCAGAGTATAAGCGCAAGCGCGCCTGGCTTCGGAGTAAAACTGCCGGTAGATTTCAAAACAGGCTTCGGCGCACCGTCATCTTTATACGGCGCTTTCGAAGGACAGGACGTAAACGTGAATTACGGCGGCAGCAGCACGACTTATCTTAAGAAAACGGAATTCGGCTGGGCGGCAAGCGGTGGAATTACAATCCCCGTTGTAATTCGAAAATGATACC
>JAJZLA010000232.1 GCA_021803845.1 bacterium
GTTTCGTCAAGCTGTATCATTCTGCCGCCTATAGACGGTTCTTTCTCGACCAATACAACTTCTACTCCGCCGTTTGCAATATCCAAAGCGGCCTGTATTCCCGAAATGCCTCCGCCTATAACCAGCGCTTTTTTATTTAATGGAACTCTGACGTCTTCTATAGGTTTATCCCTTTTTACTTTTTCTACCATCATTTTCATTAAATCGACGGCTTTTGCGGTAGCTCTTTCTTTATCTTCGTGAACCCATGAAACCTGCTCTCTGATATTTGCTATTTCGACGAAATACGGATTTAATCCCTCTTTTACCGCCGCTTTCCTGAAAGTGTTTTCGTGCATATGCGGCGAGCATGCGGCAAGTACGACGCCGGTCAAATTTTTCTCTTTGATTACGTTTCTCAAGCTGTTCTGCCCCGGATCGGAACACATATATTTGTAATCGAGCGCGCTAACAACTCCGGGTATTTTTGCAGCTTCCTCTCTTACTTTTTCTACGTCGACGGTGCTCGCTATATTGGAACCGCACCAGCAGACAAACACGCCTATTCTTGACATAATATTTTACCTCTCGTATGTAACTTAATAAATAATCTGAATTCCCGATTTTAGAGAAAACCTTAATTATGCTGTTTTATTAAATTTAATTTAATTCAGTTTCCCGCAACACCGGAATTTATTTAAATAAATAATCTATACTGCTTATTTAGATAATTCTTCTATTTTTTTCAATACCCTGTCTGCCGCAACCATATGTCCGTCTATCGCAAGGTCTTTAGGATTAATTCCAAAAGAAAGACCCAGAAGCTCCGTAATAAACAAAACCGGCAAGCCTATTTTTTCTTCGTATTTTCTTTCTATTTCCTTCTGCCTGACGTCTAAATTTGAATGACACAGGGGACAGGCGACGACTACGACGTCTGCTCCGTGATTTTTGGCATCGTACAAAACTTTTCCCGTCAAAGCCATAACTACGTCCGGTTTGGAAAGAGAATTAATAGCTCCGCAGCATTCGGTTTTATAAGAATAGTCGACCGGCTCCGCTCCGGTAAGAGAAACCAGCTCGTCCATGGTAACCGGATTTTCGGGGTCGTCGAACTGCATAACTTTAGGAGGTCTTACTAATAAACAGCCGTAATATGATGCAACTTTAAGTCCCGCAAGCGGTTTTTTAACCATCGATTTTATCTTGTCTTTGCCGACTACGCCTATAAGGAATTCGAGCATGTTGTTGATGCTCATTTGGGAATCGTATGGCATTTCTAAGGAATTGGTTATTTTCTTTTTTAATATATCGTCATTCTTTAATTCGTAATCGGCGTTTTTAAGCCTGTTTGAACAGGCGGCGCAGGGGGCAAGGACGGATTCGAAACCGTCTTTTTCGGCTATGGCAAGATTTCTTGCCGGAAGAGCTATAGCAAGATTATGGTTAATGCTGTGTGCCGCTGAAGCGCCGCAGCAGTTCCAGTCGGGAATTTCCTTGACCTCTATGTTCATAGCTTCAAGAATTTTTAACAACGATACTTCATATTCAAACGACGTTCCTTTTAACGAACATCCGGGGTAATATGCTAATTTCATATTTTTTAATTTCTCCTTTAACTTTTTACTCGAAATCCTTAAAAATTTTTGCTACTTGATTTAAATTGGAAATTTTTTCTCCGTGAATTTTAAGTTTTCCTTTTTCGAGCATTTTTGGAGCCAAAAACATATCTCTGAAAAGATGCTTTGTTTTTAATTTATATTTGCCGACTAATTCAAGTTCGAAAATTCTTCCGTGCGACTTGACGTTTTCCAAAAAAACTTCGTGAAACATCTGTACTTCTTTTTCCGTTTTTGAAGTTATCCCTTTTCTCTCGGCTATTTCCCTAAGAACATCCATTATTCCGGTAACTTCAAACCCTTTCGGGCATCTTGTCGAACATGTATTGCACGAAACGCACAGCCATATCGTCTTAGAATTTAAAACGCTATCTTCCATTCCAAGTTCGGTCATTTTTATAATTTGGTTTGGAGTATAATCCATTTCAAAATTAACGGGGCATCCCGCCGAACATTTGCCGCATTGATAGCACTTAGATAGTTTGTCGTGCAGCATAGACTCGACCTGTGCGACAAAATTCCGCCTGTTTTGTTCATTTAAAACCGTCTTCATAGCTTTGTCCCTGAATTGAAAATTGAATTTATTTTTTGTTTTTGTATTGTAAATCGATATTTGATATTTTTTGTTTTTGTATTCGATTTTAAAATGCCGTTCTTAATTATAAAACTAAATTAAATTTTAGTCAAGAGATTTTAACTGTTAATTATATAGCCGAAGGCTTGCATAAGAGGTCGTAACCCTTAATTTTATTGATGTTAACGTAAATAAAATTTTTTTTTGCAATATAACCGCGACTATTTTTTAAGTCTTCTGAATACATATATGTATATCCGTCAATATCTGGAGATTGAAAGTATGTCCTCAACTTTACCGTTTTATTGTTTATTTCGTCGATAACCGCTTCGTACGTCCGCCCCAAGTGTTTAGACATTATCGAACCGATAAGCGATTTTTGGGTTTCCATTAAAATTTTATATCTTTCGGATTTAATTTTTGCGCTTACTTTTTGGTTATATTTATATGAACCGGCCGACATTTCGTCCGAATATTTAAAAACTCCGAGGTTGTCGAATTTTACGTCTTTGACGAACGCCGATAATTCTTCGAAGTCTTTATCCGTTTCTCCCGGGAAACCCGTAATAAGAGAAGTCCTTAGGGCAGCCTCCGGAATTTCTTTTTTTATTTTTTCTATAATTTTTAAAACGTCTTTTTTCGATTCGCCGCGTTTCATAAGTTTAAGAATTGTGTCGCTTATGTGTTGAACAGGCATATCTATATATTTTAAAATTTTTTCTTCATTATTAAACATGCTTGTTAAATCATCGGTAAACAAAGCCGCCGAAGGATAAAGATACATAAGCCTTATCCATTTTACGCCTTTTATCTTTATAAGCTCTTTCAGCAGAACGTATAAACCGTTTTTAACTCCCGCATCCGTTCCGTAATAAGATGTATCTTGGGAAACGATTATCAACTCTTCGACTCCTGCAGAAGCTAAATATTCGGCTTCATTTTTTATCTCTTCTATAGATTTCGAGCGGTATGCTCCTCTTATGGAAGGAATAGTGCAGAAAGAACAAGACCTGCTGCATCCTTCCGATATTTTAAGATATGCCGTGCTTTTTAGGTTAAAATGTTCTCTCTCGAATTTTTTATTTTTTTTATGCACGGCATGCCCGGCCGATATTTTTTTACCGGTCGCCGCCTCTATTTCTTCTACTATTTTTTCTTCGTCAAAAGTAGTCAGAAAAATATCGACTTCGGGCAGTTCTTTTTTAAGGGTTTCTATGTTATTGTTAACCATACACCCCGTTACCGCGATATATTTTATTGAGCCGGACTGTTTTTTTTCGACGGCTTCCATTATTACGTCTATAGATTCTTTTCTTGCCGCTTCTATAAATCCGCAGGTATTTACTACGCAGATATCGCAGGAATCGGAATCGGAAGTAAATCTTATATCCGACTTTTCGAGACGGGTAAACATAGTTTCCGAATCTACCTGATTTTTAGGACAACCTAGGCTTATAAGATTAAAAGTTAAAGACATTTACTCAGAAATATTTATATTGACAAGTGACTTTAAAGTCATTATGATTATTATTGATTAACATTATTTAATTAATGATTATGCATTATATTTTTTCTATTTATAATTTATTAATTATTTATTAACAATGCGACGTTATAATTTGTTATGGGGACATAATTGAATTCAGCCCCCATAATTTAATATAATATCGATATATAATAATCTATATAATATAATAATATAAAATGAATATTAAAACCATAAAAAAAATAACACTGTCTTTGTTTTTCTTAATTGTCGCATTGTTATTTATTAACGCCGGAA
>JAJZLA010000233.1 GCA_021803845.1 bacterium
CGGCGGGCATATTATCATAAAGTTCAAAACTCTGAGAGGGCGTAACATATGTTTTGACCCACGGCGAACCTTTGCCGTTTAATACGGCAACGGGGCTTCCCGCCGCAACTATTGCGCCGCTGGCCGTGAGATAATGCACGGTTCCTTTAAAGCGTGAAATAAGGATGCCTTCGCGGCCAAGGGACTCAAGGGCGTGAAGAGACGAATATGCGTTCGACAGATTTAAAGCCGCCCGCTCCAATGTTTTTTTTGCCGCAACTCCGTAATTAAATAAAAGTTTTTCTCTTTTAAACTTTATCTTCGCGTATCTTACGGCAGCCCGAGCCGAAATAATTTTTGCGTATAAGCCGGGACTTACGACCCTTGCGATAACCGTTCCGGCGGTTACTAATTTTGGAAAAGGAAAGGATTCTATCAGCCTTCCCGTAAAAGGCGCGGTAAAAACCTGCCTGCCGTTGCTGTAAACTTTTCCGGGCGATGCAATATTTTTTACAGCCGCCGTTTTTTTGGCGTAGGCGACTTTTACCGGCATTGCGGAACCGGCAAAGGCAAAAGATATGTCAATTACGTCAACGACGCACGAGGTAAAAATTAAGATTGAAATTGAAATTGAAATCAAAATTACATTTTTCATAGTTTTAGTTCTCATAGTTTTCCGTCTCCGGAGGGGATTATTCCAATATCTATATCTAATTGAGAAACTGCCAGATAAAACCCGTTTACGGCTTTAGCAAGTTCTATACGCGATTTTATCAAATTATTCTGTGCTTCCTGCAATTCAAGAGCATTAAAAGCCCCTGCCAAATAAGCTTCTTTCGTCATCTTAAAAACTTCGCCCGATTTTTTAACTAAAATTTTTGCTCCGTAAATTTCCTTTTTTGAGGCAGACGCTCTGCCGTAATCTATTGTAAGCCTTTTTTTTACGGACAACTTAACTGCGGATGCGGCGGATTTAAGCGCCATAAGCCTTTCATCTGCCGCGTCTATATAACCCTTATGAAGTCCAAAATTATAAATAGGAACGTTCAGCATGACGAAAAACTGCCACCCAAGATTAGGGGCGGCGAAGGAATTTACGGTGTCTTCTCCGTATGCGGCGCCGCCCTGAATGTTTGGAAGCCTTCCGGCTTTACTTATTGAAACGGATGTTCGGGCGGATTTAATTTCCGCATCGGCTATTTTAATCAGCGGCTGTTTTTTTATAGCTTTGAAAATAAGACTATTTAAAGGAGGCATCTTATAATGGAAACCGGCGTGGTGCGAAGCGGTTGTAAGTAAAGAAAGTTTTGCCGATTTGACGCCGCCGTAAAATATCTCCATTAAGAACATCCGTTCAAACGATTTTACTTTTGATTTTAAAATTTTTAAGTTAGTTTGTATGCCGGCCGCCATAAGTTCCGTTTGAACGACGTCGAAACGCGAAAGACTGCCGGCTTTATACCCTATTTTTGCGGCGTTTAAAATTTTTTGCGCGACGTCTAACGCCTTTCGTTCTATTTTTATTTCGTCTTTTAACAGAATTAGTCCGTAGAAATATTGCGTTATACGGGCGGCCTCGAAAAGGCGCGCCAGACGAAGCCTGTATTCCGCAACCTTAAGATTATCCCCCGCAAGCGAAATTTCGTCGTATATTTTTGGGTCGTATATCGGAACGGTTAAACCTGCCAGTCCCATTAGTTCCCTCATACCGTTGGCGGAAGCAAATACGGGATATCCGTTTTTAGTTCTTGACCAGATTCCTCCGGTTTTAACCGCGATATCGGGGAGCAAACCGGCGTCCGCCGATTTTTTTAAGTCCCTTTTTTCGGATATTATATGCTCGGCTTCCAAAATATTCCCCTGATTAGCTAATGCTCTTTTGATAGCCTGAGCCAAAGTTATTCTTATAATTCCGCCAGGTGCGGAATAGGAAATTTTAGCCGTTTTATTTTTTTTTAAATAGATGCCGGCGTTATGAGGTTTTGAGGCGGTATCCGCATATGCCGTTTTGACCGAATTAACGATATTTAAGGCGGATAATAAATAATTCAATGAACAGCCGGCGGTAATTAAAAATAAAAAATAAAAAAATGTTTTTACCGCAACCGAAATTTTTTTTTGCATAAAAATTTAATGAAAGATATAATAATGGCATTATTATATATGATGCAGTCCAATTATGCAAATCCGCAGGTAGTAGAGCAAGGAGGGCAAATGTTCGTTAAATCTTTCGGAGCCGCAAAAAACGTTACGGGAAGCTGTCATATGTTAACCGACGAAAAAGACGGTTCGAGCGTAATGATAGATTTCGGCTTGTTTCAGGAAAGGGAATTCGAAGACAGAAACTACAAACTCGATTTTGACCCTAAAGACCTCGATTATCTGATATTAACGCATGCCCATATCGACCATTGCGGCAGAATCCCGTTTTTGATAAAAAGCGGATTCAGAGGCAGGATTCTATGCACGAAGCCGACTTATCAGCTTGCAAAGGTATTGCTTTTGGACACAGGAAAAATAATGTCCGAAAATTATAAATACGAATTGAAAAAAGCCCTAAGGAGAAACGAACAAAAGCCGAGCCTTTTATACGACGAATCGGACGTGCTGGATTCTTTCGATTATTTCGACCCCGTTCTGGAATACGGAAAACCCTATGAATTAAAGAACGGTTTTGTCGTTTCAGCGCATGATGCCGGACATATTTTAGGCTCTTCTTTTGTAAAGGTCGGTAAAAACGGCAAATCGGCAATATTTTCAGGCGACCTAGGCAACAAAGAAAAACCTATAGTTAGAAATTTCGAATATCCCGACGAGGCGGATATAGTATATACCGAAACGACCTACGGCGACAGAAATCATAGAAGTTTTAAGGAATCTAAAGAAGAATTTTTAACTGCTATAACCGAAACGTTTAAGAATAACGGCAATGTTTTAATTCCAAGCTATGCTACGGAAAGAGCGCAGGATATACTGTATATGCTCAGGGAGTTTTACGAGCAGGGGCTCCTGCCGAAATGCAGGGTTTTTTTGGATTCGCCTCTTGCGTTAAACGTTACTAATATATTCGTTCAAAATTTTTCTTACTTTAAGGAAGACAATATTCCGCTTTTTAAAAAAGGAGACCCTTTCGATTTTCCTTATTTGAGTATCGTAAAAGATATAGAAGAATCTAAAAATATAAATAAAGTATCCGAAAGGGCCGTTATAATAGCGGGAAGCGGCATGCTTCACGGCGGCAGGATTCTGCATCATCTTAAGCATAACATCTGGAAAAAAGAAAATGCCTTAATATTCGTAGGTTATCAGGCAAAAGGGACGCTCGGCAGAAAAATAGTGGAAAAAGAAAAAAAAGTGCATATTCTCGGCGAAAATTTTGAAGTCAACGCTCAAATTTATACTATAAACGGTTTTTCGTCGCATGCAGACCAGAAAGAGCTTATGGAATGGATTACCGCCTTAAAGTTCAAGCCAGAAAAAGTCTGTCTCGTTCACGGCGACGAAGACGTTATGAAGGTTTATAAAGGCAAATTGGAAGAAAGGGGA
Source organism: bacterium (assembly GCA_021803845.1). The sequence goes on from JAJZLA010000233.1 coordinate 3,526, forward strand.
TTTAACGTTTATATGCCCGGTTACGGAGAGGAAATAAATTTTTAGATTTACCCTCCGCCTAAATTTCATAGCCGGGCATAAGGAACCTGCATTAATGAACAAATTAAATAATAATAAAATAATCATAGCGGGAATAGCGGCCGTAGTTTTATGGATAATAACAGCCGCTATAACTTACGACAGGACGTTTATACCTTTAAAAAACTATATAGGCAAAAATTCAAAAATAATATTAGAAGTATCGGTAATTAACGACGATTTAACCCAAACAGGCTCTTTAATAAAAAGAATAGTTTTTTACGAAACTTATAAGCCGGTTAATTATAAAAGCAAAGTCAAAAAAAATCTGGGAAAATTATTATTTAAAGTAAAAAAAACCGATAAAGATTATAAAAAATTATTTATC
>JAJZLA010000234.1 GCA_021803845.1 bacterium
TTTTCGGAAACTTTCGTCCATGCAAGACCTTTAGCCCCGAAATCTTTTGCGGTGTTTAGAAGTTCGTCTATATCTTTTCTGGAAAGAAGATTAGCGCCGTTAGGCAGGCAAACGGCTTTAATAACGCCGCCGTTTTTAATATTTTCTTTAAAAACGTTCATGGCGGATTTTTCAAAAACGTTCGTTAAGTTATGAATAATCAATTCAAATCTAGTATCGGGTTTGTCGCTGCCGTATTTGTCCATCGCCTCGTCGTAATCAAGAACTTTAAACGGACGTTCTATTTTAATATTTAAAAGTTTTTCGAACAGCATAGCAAACAATTCTTCGGCGATTGAAATAACGTCCCTGTTTTCTACGAAAGACATTTCCATATCCAACTGAGTGAATTCGGGTTGCCTGTCGGCCCTTAAATCTTCGTCCCTGAAACATTTTACTATTTGATAATACCGTTCAAATCCGCCGACCATTAAAATCTGCTTGAATAGCTGCGGCGATTGAGGAAGAGCAAAAAACCTGCCATTGTTTAATCTGGAAGGAACTAAAAAATCTCTTGAGCCTTCAGGCGTGCTTTTCGTCAAAAAAGGCGTTTCTATGTCGAAGAAACCTTTTCCGTTAAGAAATTCTCTTACGAGATGAGTAAATTTAGACCTAAAAATTAAATTATCTTTTAATCTTTTGCTTCTTAAATCTAAATATCTGTATTTGAGCCTGGTAAACTCATTGACTTCAGATTCTTCGTCTATCTGAAAAGGCAAAACTTCGCAGGTATTAAGAATTTCGACTGCTTTAGCCGCAAGTTCCAAACCGCCGGTTTTTAAAGTATTGTTTTCGGTTCCTTCAGGCCTTTTTCTTACCGTTCCGCTTACGGCAATAACATATTCGTTCCTGAGCTTTTTTGCGGTCTTAAAAGACCCGCCTTCAATGTTTTCGTCGAAGACTATCTGCAATATTCCAGAATAGTCCCTCAAATCTATAAAAATCAAACCGCCGTGGTCGCGGTAGTGCATTACCCATCCCTTAAACGTGAACTCTTTGTCTATATCCGATTCTTTAATGTCTTCGCATAATGTCCGCATTATTAACCTTATCTCTCCAATCATTTTGTAACCATTTTGTGGCAATGTCGGAATTCAATTCCGGCATTGCGTTTTTATAAAACGGCAGGATTTTTTTTGTTCAATTTTTAAGTTTATAATTTTAATGCCGTTCATGTCAATAAAAATTTATCGATTTCTTTTTCCATGCAATAATTTCCGTATAAAAAATCTATATGATTTTTTGCCGGAATGTTATGGATAACGGAATTTATGATTTTTTTGGATAAATCTTGAATACATTTTTCTTTTATTATTAAGTCTTTTTCCGAGTAAACAAAATAAAAAAATATTTTTTTAAAGTTTTCGTTAATAAATGTTACGTCTTTTTCATAGTTTTGGCTTTTACCGTAATCTTGCGAATATTTAAAGTCGTTAATAACTGCGGAATCGGGAGTTCTTTTTATATCGGCTAAAGCTTTTTTTAAAATATTTTTATCTCTTGAACCGAGAGCATCTTTTAAGAAAAGCGTAATAGTTCTGTCGAAAGAATTTTCTAAGCTTCTGATGAAACTGTCGCTGATGCCCGTATCGTGGCATCCGGCTATAAGCATAATTTTTTCGATATTATACGGAAATAAAGCTGCATATTTTAAACATGCCTGCGCTCCCATTGAATGGCCTATTAAGGTTATTTTAGCATCCTTTTCCATAAGTTCTTCGGCTATAGAATTTATATATTTTGCGTAAAAAGATATGCCGTCGTTTTCAGGCATTATAAAATTTAGCTTATTATCGTCAGGATCGGCGGCAGCGGGTAAGGACCTGAAATGAAACGGTAAATCGGGGACTAAAATATTAAAAGTCTTGCCGAAGTTTTTTTTTATATAGTTAAAAATAGAAAGCATCGAAAGATGATTTCCGCCGGCGCCGTGAATCAGAACGATGCATCTGTTTTCGCCGTCTTTATCTTTGGCGATCGACGCTTTATGAAAAATATAAAAAATTCTTATTTCGTTTAGTTCTTTATACGGCACGCTATAATTTTAAAAAATAGTCAAAATATGTTATATTAAAAATTAAAATTAATTAAAAAAATTATAACATATAAATAAAATGTTCGTAAAAAAATTAGCATATTTTTATTATAAAAAAAAGTTAGAAAGAGATATATTAAAGAATAAAATTCCTCAGCACATAGGAATAATATTGGACGGCAACCGGAGATACGCTAAGAAATGCGGTTTTGAAGATGCAAGCAGGGGGCATAGAAAAGGCGCCGATAAACTTTACGAAGTTCTTTCCTGGTGTTTAGGCTTAAAAATCGAAGTCGTTACCGTATGGGCATTTTCTACGGATAATTTTAAAAGAAGCCGCTCAGAAATCGACAGTTTAATGCGTATAATTAAAAATCAGCTCGAATCTTATATAAATTCAAAATTTATAAACGATAATAAAATAAGAGTTTCGGTTATCGGCAAAAGAGAACTGTTGTCCGAAGATTTAATAGAAGTCATCGGCAGACTCGAAAATAAAACGAAAGATTATTCCAACCTGAAACTTTATATAGCCGTCGGATACGGAGGAAGACAGGAGATATGCGACGCCATAATAAATTTTATTTCGGATAATATTTATATAATAAATAAAACAAGCCATCTATGCGAAGGTTCTGACGGAAATAAAAAAGGAATTTTGCATGAAAGTCCATTCATAGAGGACGCTAATAGCCGGCGATGTTCTTCGGATTACGCCGACGATTATGATTACCTGTCTAATATTATTACCGTAGAAAATATATCCAAATATCTTTATGCAAAAGGTTCTCCCGACCCGGATTTAATTATAAGAACCAGCGGCGAGATTAGATTGTCCGGTTTTCTGCTTTGGCAAAGCGCATATTCCGAGTTCTATTTCTGCGATGCATACTGGCCGGAATTCAGGGAAATAGATTTTTTAAGGGCTATAAGAAGCTATCAATCCCGTCAGATAAGAGCGGGAAAGTGATTTAAAATGCTGAGCGGGAATCCAGAGTATTAGAAAATAAGCGATTTACGGTCAAAAAGTTTAAGTATCTTAGGGGAATGCAGAATGGCTTTTAACAAAAAGCAGAAAAAGACTATCGCTGCGATGAGTTCAGTCGTTGGTTTAAGGATGCTTGCGGTATTTCTTATTTTGCCGGTTTTCGTGCTGTTCGCCGAAAAATTTACGTCAAGTTTTATTTTAATCGGAGTTGCATTCGGTATTTACGGTTTATCGAGGGCGATTTTTCAGATTCCGTTCGGTTATATTTCCGATAAAATAGGAAGAAAAAACGTTCTGTTTTTCGGCATGCTTTTATTCGGCATATTTACTTTTATAATAGGTTTTTCCGAAAATATTTACGAACTTATACTGCTCAGGTTTCTTCAAGGAGTCGCCGCAGAAAGCTCCGTGGCGTTCGCATTGGTTTCCGATACTGTTTCCGAGAGCGACAGGACAAAAGCTATGGCATTTCTGGGTATCCCTATAGGATTAAGTTTTGTCGTCGGTATCGTTGCAGGACCGTTTCTGTCTTATTATTTCGGCTATCCGTTTTTATTTTACGTTTCGGGCATTCTAGGGATAATCTCGGCCGCCTTAATCCTTGTATGGGTAGAAGAGCCTAAAAGCAAAGAAATGCTGAAAGAAATAGAAGTTTCCTTTAAAGACGCCGTTGCCGTTTTCAAAAACAAAACGCTTGCAAATCTTTCCATACAGGGTTTTATTTTGTCTTTCTTTATGACCGTTTTCTTTTTCGGTCTGCCTTTAATAGTTAAGCATGAATTAGGAACGGGATATTATTACAAGGTTTTAATCCCTATGGTCGTATTTTCTCTTTTTGCAATGATGAA
>JAJZLA010000235.1 GCA_021803845.1 bacterium
TTTTCTTAACAGACCTATTGATTATAAAAATGGAAAAATAAAATACGGCAGAAAAAATTACTGCAGAAACAATTAATAATTTGTCGTATCGGATTAGCGAAAATACTATAAAAAATATTGCAACTACTGCGAATAATATTGAAGTTATAACGGTAATGTTATTAAAACGGTTTGGTTCAGTACGATCGGTATTTTTTTTGCCGGACTTAAATAAACTGCTCATAAATTTACCCTCCTCCCGCCGCGCTTTTTGATTTTGTTATGTTGTTATAAAATAAAATAATTATGACGTATTTTTACTTTCCTTCATATTTAATATATACAATTATATTTATATTAAATTTTACAACATATATTTAAAATAATAAAGGTATTTTATTGTATGTTTATTAAAAATTAATTTTTATTTTGTTAATTTTAAGTAGAGCCGATTATTATTTTTTAAGTTTATTTTCGCTTAAAAATGGTCTATAATTTAAAAATAAAATTTATAAATCTTTCGCGTTTTTAATCTTAAACAAAAAACAGCTTATAACCCTATATAATATATAATGGTTTATAAAATTAATATCGATTTATAATTAAATTAAAATAGCTCAAGATGATAAAAATAAATATAAAGAACTGCTGGAAAATTATTAAAGATAAAAACGAATTATTTTTATTAAAAATAATAGAAAAGGCTTTAAACGAAGAAGTCGAAATAAGCGGCATAAAAGAAGCAGACCTTATTTTACTTTATAATTTCTCAAGGCACAAATCTATATTAAAAACATTAAACCGCTGGATAAAATCGACCGATAACGATAAAAATAATTTTAATTTAATCTTCGGGATACCTAAGAATAAAAAGATTTTAGCCGTTTCCCATGAAAATCTCGATTCTATATATTGGAATTGGTTTGGGCAGTTATTAATAAAACACAATATCCACAGATTGACTTCCTGGCCCGAAATAGTAGATCCTGGGGGATGTCAATTTCCTTACTGGTACAACTTTATAAAATACGAAGAATTTTTCATGCCGGAAAAATATTATTCCAGATTCGGCGAACCTCTGTCTCCAGAAAAACTTGCAAATCCTTTGCATGATGATAACGGCGGCAGGAAAGACGCAGTTTGCGTAATGGCGGGACATTTGAGATTTCCAAGAAATAACGTCATAGAAAATTTAAAAAAAGTTAAACCGGTCGATATTTACGGTTATGCCGGACAAAAATGGGAAGGAAGCAAACTTGAACTGTTAAAACAATATAAATATTGTTTTTGCTCCGAAAATTCGCTCGGTTACGGCTATGAAACAGAAAAAGTTCCCGAAGCTTGGCATGCAGGCTGTATTCCCGTTGGATATTTTCAAACGCGGCCGAGTAATTTTAACCCTGAAGTTCTGTCTATTTCTTTTGAAAACGAGCAAAATACATACGGCAAACCCCTGATTTATGCAAAGCCTTCATTAAATCCAATTTTTGACTATATTAAAAAAATTTTTTATTAATATAATACGATAGAGGCCATTTATGATAAAGGAAAAACAAAAAATATCGGTAATAATAAATACCTTAAACGAAGAAAAAAATATCGAGAAATGCCTTAAGACGGTGGAGTGGGCAAACGACGTCGTAATAGTCGATATGCATAGCGACGATGCGACGGTAGAAATAGCAAAAAAATATACTGAAAATATATTTTATTTTGAAAGAGTAGGTTATTCAGAACCTGCAAGACAGTTTGCGCTTGACATGACCCAAAACGAGTGGGTTTTGTTAGTCGATGCCGATGAATTGATACCGAAAGAACTCAGTTTAATTTTGATTAAAATAGCCTCAGAAAATAGATGCGACGCAGTCCGCATGCCAAGGCTGAACTATTTATTCGGAGAATTAATTAAGCACGCAGGATACGGACCTGAAAATTTACAATTGCGTTTCTTTAAAAAAAGCAAACTAAGCATACGCCCAAGGATTCACAGGTTTTTGGTTCCTGCGGACGATGCCGTAATAATCGACCTTAGCTATAAAGATATAAAAACGGGTATAGTGCATTTTGAATCGGACTGTATCGCATCGTTTCTGGAAAAACTTAACCGCTATACGTCTATAGAAGCGTCTCAGGTCGGCGAACTTGACGAAAACAATAAACCTCTGAGAAAGCGCCGCAGTAAACCATATGTTTTATTTATAGCCGCAAAAACTTTTTTTAATAAATACATAAGCAGAAAAGGCTACTTAGACGGATGGAGAGGTTTTTACCTGTCTATGTTTGCGGCTTTTTATAAAATCGCCGTATATGCAAAGATAGAAGAATATGAAGGCAACGGAAACGTCGAATCCGTCCACAACAAATACGATTTAACCGCCCAAGAAATTATCCGCGGTTATTCCGATTCCGAGTGAAATTTTGTTAACTTAAAATTTAATTCCGAAATAACTAAGTAAATCTTTTAACTCTTAGATCTTCTATTTGATATTTTTTAATGGTCGGGACGACAGGATTTGAACCTGCGACCCCCTGCACCCCATGCAGGTGCGCTACCGAGCTGCGCCACGTCCCGAAAAATGATATTGCGTAATTAGTAGAATGGTTTATTCTTTATTCTATTTATTGCAATATTAATTATACCCTCTTTATTTCAAAAAAGTCAATAAAACTTTGCCTGATAATAAATATAGCACAAAAAAGAGAGTTCGGTTTTAAAATTTAACTAACATAAAACTTTGCCGGAATATTAAAATGAGGCCGCACAGACGCTCAACCGTGTTTTAAAAAAAATTAACCGGCTGGTTTTTAATTTATTTTTTGGTTTATTTTTATTCTTAAATTCTTGAAATTATACTATAATTTATAGATACAAAATAAGCATAATAAAATGAGCATAATATTGCAAAAATATTGTATAATTATTACGATTATTCATATTGCTTTTGCTTAATTTCGCAAAAATAAAAATATATATAAGGGGTTTATTAGTTTATGCATTTTTACGATTATTTAATAGTTACGTCGGTCATAATATTTCTATTTACGCTTTTTCTGATAATAAAAAAGCCTTACAATATCGGCATAGGCTGGAGCGCAGCAATAGGTGCGCTGCTGGCGCTTATTTTTAACGTAATAGTTTTAAAAGACGTAATAAAAGTATTCGATATAGTATGGGACGCGACTTTTACTTTCGTCGCCATAATTATAATTTCGATAATTTTGGACGAAATAGGGTTTTTTGAATGGGCGGCGCTTCATATTGCAAGGCTTGCGGGCGGCAGCGGAAGAAAAATGTTTGTTTACGTTATTCTGCTTGGGGCTTTAGTTTCGGCTCTTTTCGCAAACGACGGAGCGGCTCTGATTATAACCCCCATAATTTACGAAAAGATGAAGGCTCTTAAATTCGATAGAAAAAATATGCTTCCGTTTATCATGGCGGGAGGATTTATTGCTGATGCGGCAAGTATTCCTTTTAAGATTTCAAATTTGGTAAATATCGTTTCGGCGGACTATTTTAATTTAGGTTTTTTCACATATTTTATAGATATGTATCTGCCCGATATATTTTCGATTGCAATATCGGTAATTGTTTTGTTTTTATATTTTAGAAAAGATATTCCCAAAAGTTACGACGTCAATCTGCTGAAAAACCCAAGAGAAGCTATTAAAGACCCTTCGATGTTTAAATTTTCTTTTTTGATTTTAGGTCTCCTTCTTGGCGGATATTTTTTAAGCGAATTTTTAAATCTTCCGGTTTCTGCTTTTGCGATAACGTTTGCTCTTTTGTTCGTCCTGCTCGGATTTAAAAGTCCTGCCGTTAATTTAAAAACCGTATTCAAAAACGCTCCGTGGAATATAGTCGTATTTTCTCTCGGAATGTATTTAGTGGTTTTTGGGCTTAAAAACGCGGGCATTACTTTACTTTT
>JAJZLA010000236.1 GCA_021803845.1 bacterium
CGCCGAAATTTAAATAATAGTTCTTAACAAAAGGAATTATTACCGTTCCAAGAGATTCGTCGTGAAAATAAAGGGCGGTCGAAACGCATACGGCTATTAAAGTTTGGATAGAAAATTTATATTTGCCCCTAAGCCCCTTTGAAGAACGTCCCCTGATTTTTAAAAAATCATCCGCAAATCCTATCAAAGCGAACGATAAAAGCGTTAAAACGCCCATGTAAAGATAAAAGTTGTTAAGTTTTGCAAGCAGCAAAACCGGAACGAGAACGCTGAATAAAATTAAAAGCCCCCCCATAGTCGGAACATCTTTCTTTTCGCTTACATGCGATTTTGGACCGTCTTCGCGGACTACCTGCCCTATCTTCATTTTTTTCAATCCCATAATAAATATTTTTCCGAATGCTATCGATAATATCAGCGACAGTATAATGGCGTATGAAGACCTGAACGTAATATATTTTAAAAAATCGGCATTTAAACTCAGCATATAGATTTAACCGTTTTACCAGTTTCTTCTTTGAAATACTCTTCGAGCTTCATGCCTCTCGAACCTTTAAGAAGCACTACGGCGTTATTTTTATCCAATTTTTTAAAATCGTTTTTGAAAGTTTCGTCGTCTTTTATTAAAAAAAATTTTCCGGAATATTTTTTTTCTTCCAATCCTTTCGTAACAAAATCGGAATAATCTCCTTTATAAAAAATAAAATCGGCTAACCCGCTAATTTCGCGCCCAGCGTTTACATGCTCTTCGGGGGCGGAACCGCCGAGCTCCAGCATGTCTCCAAGAACTAATATTTTTTTATTTTCGGAATAATCCGTTCTTATAAAATCCAGCGCGGACTTAAGGGAATCCGGGTTGGAATTATATGCGTCGTTAATCAAAGTCCACTCGCCCGTATTGTCGGTTATACGAATTATCTCCATTCTTCCGCGCGGAATATTAAAATTTTTAAAAGCATCCGAATTAATGTATGTTTCGGGAGTTATACCGCATGCCGAAGCAATGGAAAAAGCGCATAAAAAATCGTAAATTAAATGTTTTCCGCTGAAATTAACTTCTATAACGTATTTTTTTCCTTTAAATAAAACGTTTAAGGTTGTTTTTTCGGTTTTTTCGTTTGAAACCGCGCTTTCGCATAAAACATCGGTAATGCATGCGTCTTGGGCGTCTTGAGCGTTTTGAGCGTCATTATCTTTTTCGTCGTTTAGTTTTCGGAATCCGAAAGAAACGATATTTACTCCTTCTTTTATTTTATCTTTATATCTTGCAGGCGGCATTACATCGTCTGCGTTAAGAACGAGGAAATCTGCGCCTTTAAGACTGCGGGCAAGTTCGGATTTTTCCATGAACACGCCTTCCGTATCTTTAAACTCTTCAAGATGCGACTTTCCTATATTCATAATGGCACCGATATCCGGCGATATAATTTCGGAAAGCCTTTTTATCTCTCCTTTTTTGTTGGTTCCTATTTCAAGAATAAGATATTCGATCCTGCCGTTAAGCCGAAAGATAGTTTTTGGAACTCCTATTAAGTTATTATAATTATAATCATTTTTAAGAATTTTTTCTGCGCCGAAAACGGTAGAAAAAATCGTATAAACCATCTCTTTCGTGGTCGTTTTTCCGCAAGAGCCGGTTAAAGCTATTTTTTTCTTTAAATTAAATTTACTTAAATATAATTTAGCTAAATCTCCTAAAGAAGAAACGGTGTCGGCAACCGCGATAATAATTTTATCGCCGTATTTAGATATGTCGTTGTTTTCTAAAAAATCCCAGGAAACAAAAGCGCAATAGCCGCCTTTTTTAAAAACGGCTTCGATGAAGTCTTCTCCATTGAAATTTTTACCTTTTAACGCAATAAACACTGCGTTTCTGCCGAAATCTTCCCTGGAATCGGTAAAAATTTCGTTAAAAACAAGCGGACCCGTTCCGTCGCCGGCAATAATTAATTTGCCGCCCGTTGCGTTTAAAATTTCGTCTAATGTTAAGTTGTAATTTATTTTCATTTTTTATTTATATAATATTTTAATACTTCTTCTTTATCGCTAAAATGAAACTTGGTATCTTTTACTATCATATAATCTTCATGGCCTTTACCGGCTATAACGACCATATCGTCCGCTCTTGCTATAGAAAGGGCAAATTTTATCGCTTCCGCTCTGTCTTTTTCTATCGTATAAACATGTCCTTCCGTTTCGGCGGATTTTTTAAAATTTATTAAAGCGTCTCCGTCTTTTTTATCGATATACGATGCATTTTTGACGCCGGATATTATTTCTTCGATAATAGCCGACGGCTCTTCGCTTCTGGGATTGTCGGACGTTATTATGCTTATATCGGCGATATCCGTCGAACGTCTGCCCATCAGCGGTCTTTTCCCTTTGTCTCTGTCGCCGCCGCATCCAAAAACGCTTATCAGCTTTCCTTTGCAAATATCTTTTAAAGCTGAAAGAACTCTTTTTACTGCATCGTCGGTATGCGCATAGTCTATACATACTAAAGGAGAGGATAAAACGCCGGTATCTATCTTTTCTACTCTTCCGGGAACGTTTAAAAGCGATTTTATGCCTGAAATTATAAATTCGTCCGGTACGGAAAGAGCGTAACCGACGGCAATTGAAACAAGAATATTATAAAGGTTATAAGAACCTATAAGGGATGAACGTATATTTTTTAGAATTTTTTCGTCTCGGCCTCTTATCACGGCGTCGAATTTCAAACCATCCTTGAAGTAATCTATGTTCTCGGCTGAAACTTCTGATCCCTTATTTAACCCGTATGTAATAATATCGATATTAGTTACGGATTTGACGGCGATCAGCGATTTAAGCTCTTCAGCAAGTTTTTGACCGTAAGTATCGTCGCCGTTTATAAGGGCATATTTTTTAGTTTTGGGACTCTCCGTCAATACTTCGGAAAAAAGCTTCTTTTTTGCTTCGTAATAGGATTCCATGTCTTTATGGTAATCTAAATGATCACGCGTTAAATTAGTAAAAACGGCGGCATCGAACGGTATTCCGTAAACCCTTCCCTGATCAAGGCTGTGGGAAGAAACTTCCATAACGCATGCAGAGCCGCCCGACCGTACGGTTTCGGCAAACATTTCGTTAAGTTCGTAAACATCGGGCGTAGTGTTTTTAGACTCTTTTTTGCCTTCTCCGATTTCATAATCGATAGTACCGATTAAACCGGTTTTGTTTCCGGCGGCGTTTAAAATAGATTTTATAAGAAACGTCGTAGTCGTTTTTCCGTTTGTTCCAGTAACCCCTATCAGTTTTAGTTTATCGCCTGAATTGCCGAAAAAATTTTTAGACATTAACGCATATGCCTTAATAGCGTCTTTAGCGAAAATTACCGTAATATTTTTTTCGTTTTTAAGTTTTTCCGCAGTTTCCGCATCGTCCGTCAATACCGCAACGGCGCCTTTAGACAAAGCATCTTTTGCAAAAACGTTCGAATTGACGTTAACGCCTTCTCTTGCGGCAAAAAGACAGCCGTCCTTAATTTTTCTGGAATCGTTGGATATGCACAAGATATCCGTATCTGTTCTGCCTGTTACGTATTCTATAAAATCGTTATCTTTGATAATATTTTCGATATTCATAAAATTTATTTTTTAACTTTTTTGTTTCGGTTTGCGACCGGAGCTGTGGTTAAACTTTTCTTTTTCGGTTTTAAAACGGATTTTGATTGGTTTTTTTTCTCCGTTTTTCGCAAAGCGGCATAACCGTAGCCTTGTGGCTTGAATTTTAAAGTTATCGAGTTTACGCTGCCGTCTGCGGAAACAAATGTTCCATGTTTAATACTTTGATAATATAAATATCCGCTTCCCCATATTTTTATAGAAAGTTTTCTGAATTTGCTTAAAGCGTTTAATGCCTCGTAAATCGTATCACCTTTTA
>JAJZLA010000237.1 GCA_021803845.1 bacterium
ATAAATTTAATCCTATTTATCTTATTTATACCACATGTAAAAAATTTGTCAAGAAAAAATTTAAAAGATGTTAAAATTATTTGATTTTAACTTATTAATGGGCTTCCGCCCAGTTTTTTGCGGTGCCTATATTTACAGACAGAGGAACGCCGGACAGAAGATTTTGATCGGTCATTAGGGGTGCGATAACTTTTGCGAAATCTTTTGCTATTAATTCTTCGACTTCAAATATCAGTTCATCGTGAACCTGTAAGAGCATTGTTGCAGAGTTTTTTAGAACTTCGACGTTTTGAACGTGTTTATAAATATTTACCATGGCTATTTTAATTATATCGGCGGCGGTTCCCTGAATGGGAGCGTTTATCGCCGCTCTTTCAGAAAACGACGACAAATTTTTTATTCCGGAATTTATGTTTTCTATATAGCATTTTCTTCCGAAGGCTGTCCTGACGAATCCGTTAGACCTTGCTTCTTTGACTGTTTTTTCCATATATTCTTTAATGTCGGGATGGTTTTTAAAATATAAATCTATATAACGCCTTGCTTCTTCCGATGAAATACCGAGTTCTTTGGATAAACCGAAAGGGCTCATGCCGTATATTATTCCGAAATTAATAACTTTAGCTTTTCTTCTCATATCTTTATCGACCGCTTCCGCGGCGACTCCGAAAATTTCTGCGGCGGTTTTTGCGTGAATGTCTTCGCTATTTTTAAAACTTTCTATTAACGCCGTATCTCCGGAAATTGAGGCCATTACCCTTAAATCTATCTGCGAATAGTCCGCCGAAATAAGAGTAAATCCGTCTTTAGCTATAAAAGAGCGCCTTATTTTAATGCCTTCTTCTCCAGAAACGGGAATATTTTGAAGATTGGGGCTCTGGCTTGCAAGCCTTCCGGTAGAAGTAGTGATTTGAGAAAAAGACGTGTGAACCCTGCCGTCTTTGTCCGTCTCCCTCAGAAGCACGTCGACGAAAGAAGTCTTGAGCTTAACCTTATTTCTGTAAGATATTAAGCTGTCTAAAAATAAAAGATAGTCTTTTAATGTTTTATCTTCGTTGCCGTTTCCGAGAAGTATTTCGAATTCCGCTTTTAACGCCTGAAGTACTTCTATATCGGTGCTGTTTTTTTTGACGCGCTTAAATTTCATCTCGTCGAACATAACTGCACTTAACTGCTTAGGCGAATTTATATTAAATTCTCTGCCTGCGATTTTATGTATTATTCCGGTGAGTTTTTTTGAATCCGAATCTAAAGACGCCGATAAAGACATAAGCATATCTTTATCAACTTTAAATCCTGCTTTTTCCATTTCGAGAAGGACCGACGAAAGGGGCATATCGACTTCGTAGAAAAGATGCTTTAAAGCGTCGTCCGTTTCTATTTTTGTTTTTAAAATTTTATACAAGTAATAGACGGTAAGAGCATAATTGTTTGACTCTTCCGACGTTGACGGCTTAAGCCCTTCTTGAAATTCCGCTTCTATATCTTCGAAAGTATGTTTATGTTTTATAGGATTCAAAAGGTAGGAAGCAATTTTTATATCAAAATAAAGTCCGTTAAATTCTATTCCGTTATTTTCCAGAAACAGTTTTGCGGCATTAAGTCCGCACCCTATTTTTAAAACGGAACCGTCTTTCAATAAATCCTTTAAATGTTTATCGTTGAAAATATCTTTGAGTCCGTATGATGCCTGTCCCGTTTCTTTAGTATAAATATATATAGGATTTAATTCATCGTCGAATAATTCTTTCTTTTTTTCGGTAAAATCGACGTAAATGGAAAGAAATTCGCCGTCTTCGGAGAAATTTTGGGAAGCGGAGGGATCGGCTTCGGCTTTTATTTTAACGCTATCATTATTGCTTTTATTATCGTCATCGGCATAATTTTCGGCTTTGTTCGGTTTATTATCTTCAACCCCTAAATCTTTTATCAAGGAATTAAATTCAAGCTCTTTAAAAACTTTATAAAGTCCTTCTTTGTTTTTTTCTTTTAAAGCAAAATCTTCAAGAGCGTTGAATGCTTTATTATTTTCTGCGGATTTTTCCAAACCCGTAATAAAATACGCTTCATTTAAGCTGATATCTTCGTAAAAAGTAGCAAGTTCTAAACTTTTATAAGCGTCTTCTTTATATGTTAATAAAAGTTCTTTAAGTTTTTGCTTGTTTATATTATCTATGTTTTTGTAGATGCCGTCTAAATTTTTATATTCTTTAATCAGCGCAAATGCGGTTTTCTCGCCAATCCCTTTAATTCCGGGTATATTATCGGACGAATCGCCCATAAGCGCTAAAACATACCTGTATTCTTCCGGCTTGATTCCATTTTCTTCCTCAAAAATCTTTTTTGTTATAATTTTATTTTTGAGGGCATCGTACATAATAACTTTTTCGGAGAGCAGCTGTTTAAGGTCTTTATCGCTGCTGACTATACAGATAGACGCATCGATACCCTCAAAGTTTTTTACCGTTCGGGCTATTAAATCGTCCGCCTCGTAACCGTTAAGCTTAAACGTTTCAAACCCGAGCAAATAAGAAATATCGGTTAAATAATCGACCTGCGAGACTAAATCTTCGGGCATTCCTTTTCTGTTGGCCTTATATTCCTCGTACGACTGCTTCCTTAAGCTCTCTTTGGAATCAAAAAGGCATGCGCCGTATTTTATATCCGCCTCTTTGATTAATTTCATGAGCATTCTGGTATATCCCAAGGCTGCGCCGGTAGGTTTTCCTTTTGAATTTGTAAGCGGGGGAAGGGCATAAAACGCCCTGTAAAAATAGGAACTCGAATCTATCAAAAAAAGATCTGCTTTAATGGAGTCTTTTTCCATTTTTTTATTTATTTCTTGGAACGTCTATTACGTGGGTAAAGGCAAATCTGTCGCCGAGCCTGTCGCCTTCCGGACTTTTTATAATAAAATAGATTTCCGCCGCGTATATAATAGCGCCTATCACGACTAAAAGAAAATAGCCTAACAAAGGGATGAAAGAAAAAAGCAGTGGGACGGCAATAAAAGAATTTCTTATAATGGATTCTTTAAATTCGGGCTGTTTATTATCTATGCCGGTAGTAACTTTTAATCCTATCAGCCTTTTGCCCAGACTCGCCCCGTCGAAAAAACCGTCGGCAATCAGAAGATAAAGAACTCCCGCAAGATAGCCGTAAGGGTAAAACATCTCGCTTAAAAAGCCGAATATAAGCAAATCTATAGCCTTTGCGATAAATCTGTGAAGGACGTTTGCTTTTTTATCCATAAATCAATTTATTATAGTAATTATTTATCGCCCGTTAAAGCGGTTCTTCCTCTTATCGGCTCGTAAATACAGTAAGGTTCTTCTTCCATATAATCGCCCTTTTCGTAATACGCTCTTGCTCTGCAGCCTTCGCAAACTTTTTTATATTCGCAGATACCGCATTTGCCCTTTAAAAGTCCCGTATCCCTTAAATTTAAAAACACCTCGGAACCGCCCCATATCTCTTCTGCAGACTGCTTTGTAACGTCTCCCGCCTGAACGGGAAGATATCCGCAAGGCTGAACAATTCCCTTTCTCGATATAAACATCACTCCGCTTCCCGCAAGGCATCCTTTGGTAACCGCATTCATTCCATGCGTTTCCGGAGTTATAGTTATGCCTGCGTCTTTTGCCTTTTTATGCATAATTCTGAAAAAATGAGGCGCGCAGGTTGCTTTTAATTCTATTTTACCCCTTAGTTCCATAGTTTTGTCGTAAAACCAAGAAAGTATATCTTCGTATTTCTGCTTATCGAGCATCTGGGAATCGGCAATTTGAACTCCGCAACCTACCGGCACAAGCATAAATATATGCAGGGCTTTTAAATTGTTCTTAATGGCTAATTCGAGTATATCCGGCACTTCGTCTTCGTTATGCCTTGCTATAG
>JAJZLA010000238.1 GCA_021803845.1 bacterium
TCGAAATTATGTCGGCATTATCCCGTCCTTTTTCGCATGCCCTGCGTTTATTTGCAAATATTTTTGCGGAAGAGTTTATGGTTACCGTTTTGCTGTTCCTTCTTCCATGGGCAATTCCAGCAATTATGATGTATATGCAGATATTTACGGATTTAATGCAGGCGTTTGTGTTTTATCTTCTTGCAATTATATATATTGCGCTGTCGTTAGAAGAAGAACATTAGAATTAAACTTATAAAATTAAACCGGAGGTTTGTTAAATTATGAAATATCTCGTTTTTATCCTGACTTTTTTATCAGTTTCCGTTTACGGAGTAAAATGTTTTGCGGCGAAAGCCATAGCCGCTACGGCACCCGTTCAGCAGCACGCGGCGAATAGTTCCGTATTATTGTCTAAAAGCTTATTTTTCGGCCTTTCGGCTCTCGGCGGCGGTTTAGCTATAGGACTCGGCGTTATCGGCGCAGGTGTAGGCATGGGAAACGCTGTAAGAGGAGCGCTTGAATCAATGGGAAGAAATCCCGGCATGGAGAAAAAATTAATCGTCTGGATGATAACCGGTATGGCTATTATGGAATCCTTAGCGCTTTATGCCCTGCTGATTACGTTTATTCTTTTTTACGCAAATCCTTTCAAAGGTATTTTCTTGAAATAGAATTAAATTCAATTTTCTGCATTTTTTTTATAAATCGGGATTTGTTCATTTATTCTTTGAAATTAAGCAATTTAGCTATATACTAATAAGAGAGGGTATATATTTTTTTTTACTTTACTTATTCTAAATAAACCAAAAAAAAATGCCGAAAATAAAAGTTAATTCTATAAAATTTAAAATTTATTTCCTCTTTATCCTGTCGAATATTATTATTTTTTCGATAGGAATATCTATAGCCCTTCACTATGTTGCCATATACAGCCGAAAATCTTTAAAAGAACAGTTAAAATCAAATTTAATGTCTGGAACTATGGCTTTTTTAAGCGAAAGAAATTATATGCTTGAAAAAGCCAACGATATCATAGCCCATAATTTTAAAAGCGGGTTCATCAGAAAGACGGTTGATTATAAAAGAATATCCGACATAATCTTAGTAAAAATAGAAAGCGGAAAAATAGATTACATTAAAAAATTTAAATATAAGAAATATCCCAAAAAACTTAAAATATCGAAGAAATATTACGGAAAATTGAAAAGAATAATATCTACAAAAAACCGTCACATATTTACGGGCTTCGGAAGAGATAAGCCCGACAGACTCATAAATATTACGGTGATTTATCGCCTGCTGCATAAAAATAGCGGTTATTTGATTATTCTAAACAAACATATAACCAGCGATTATTTAAAAAATATCCGAATAAAAAAACATATACCTTCAAATCTCGGTATTTATTACGGTTCCAAAAGGTCTGCTATCTCTTTTGTTAAAAATAATAAATATAAAGGTCTGGGACAGAATCTGACAAAAAACCAGATTCCGGTTTTAGAGAAAGGCATAAGCGTTTATGCATCGCTAAACGTGGACGGCACGCCTTTTTATGTATATAACGTACCGATAAAAAATTACGGCGGTAAAATTATAGGAATATTCGGCGCCGGCATAAAGCAATATACATGGTTCAGGCATCTTTCTAAACTTTATACGTCTATAATTTTTTTTATAGCGTTATATATTTTAACTATACTGATTTTTATTTTAATAAACAAAAGATTTTCAAAGCCTTTCTATGACCTTTTGAAAAGCATAGAGAGTATAGACCCTAACAACCCGAAAGAATTGGACCTTGCGGATAAATATAAAAACAGGGAAAACGAATTTTATGAATTTGCTAAAGCTATAACCGTTTTAAATAACGCAATAGCGCTAAAACAGAAAGAGAACAGCCTTATAGTGTCCAGCATAAACGATTTTTCCAGAACCGTTTCCGAAAAGGACGATTTTAATTCGTTTACGTTTAAACTTATTAACCTGATAGTCGAAAAAATGGGATACAGTTATGCATGGTTCGGCGTTTTAGACGAAGACAAAAAGGAAGTAAAAATAATAAACGTTTATAATAACGATTTCGATTACGTGAAAAATTTGATTCTTCAATACGGCGAAAGTTTAAGTAATTCCGAATATTTGCAAAATTTAACGGCAAAATCTATAAAATTGCAAAATTACGCCGTAATAAACGACGTAGAAAATGATACGACTATACCCGCCCGTTACAAAACTAAACTTTTAGAATTTAAATTTTTATCGGCAGGCTCCTTTCCTTTAATAATGCATGGCCGCGTTATCGGCATAATTGCAATTTATTCAAGCAAGAAAGGCGCTTTCGACGATGTTAAAGCCAGCGCAATTTTTAATCTATCAAATTATGCGGGATATCTGATAACTTACCTGCAAAATATTAAAAGACAGTCTCTTTTATCTAAAATTGCCGAGCAGATATTGCTTTCAATGACTAGAAGACAAGAAACAGCCAAAGAAAGCGAAAAGACCGCTAACGGAAATTTTGTTTATTCCGGTGAATCAGGCGGCCAAAACGGGCCGGAATTAAGCGGTGAAGCATTTCTACAAAAATTTTTAAACGATATGGAAGATAATATGCAGACGGATTTTGCCGAATTTATCGTTTTTAACGCCGTCAAAAACGAAATTATAAAAGGCATATTTTCTGATAAGTGGGTTTTAAACTTAGACAAAAGCACGATTGAGCCGGTTACTACGGAGTTCGTTAAGAAGCGGATAATTGAAAACAGGCTTGAAGCATATAATTATCAAGAGGACGATTTTGCTACGGAATATTTTAAGAGTAAAGGCGTGAGAGATATAATTCTTTATTCGTTTGAAGGAACAGAAAACAGAAGATATATGGCTATAACCGGCGTAATTAAAAGAAGCGCATCGTTTTATGGCGAAGATTTAGAATTTTTTAAAAACGGCATAAACTTTTTAGCCGAATATTTTGAGATCAATGCGCTTTTTGAAAAATTAGATTATTCCTTAGAGCTTTTAGAAAACAGGGAAAGCCTAATAAATAAGATGATTGAGTTCGGTATCGTCTCTATTAATTTAACCGATAAAACGGTTAATCTTTACAACGATTATTTTGCCAATGTTTTTAAGATAAGCAAATTTTCGACTTTGTTCGGCTTAAATGAATTTTACGAAAAAATTAAGAACGCTTTTGAAGACGAATATTTTGCTCAAAAAATATTTGAAACTTATATAAATAACATGTACGCCGCTACTTTGGAAAGCGTAGAAATTAATCTTAAAAACGGCGTTATACTCAGTATGAAGTCCAATCTATTTACGACTAAAGATAAAAAAGTTATAAGGCTTCTTGTATTTGGAGACATAACGAATCTAAAAAATAATATAAAAAGACTCAATCTGTTAAACAATCTGTCATATAAACTATCCATGGTTTTTACCCTTGAATATGCCGTCAAAACTTTTGCGGAAGGTCTGTGCTCTATAAAAAAACAGGGTGGCGGCGTAGCGGATTCCCTGCATATTAACATGTTCGACACCGTTAATAAAAAAACCGTCACTTCTTTGATTTACGACAGGAAAAAAGGCTCGACGCCGGAAACGGACAATTCCGAAAATGCGGATAAAATTATACTGAAAACGGCAAATATCGATTACGAAGATTATCTGTCGAGCTGCAAACTTTTAAAAAACGAAAAAAATAACGATACGGACGATATCATAAATAGTTGCGAATTTAAGGGAACTGTTGGCAGTTATACGTGCTTTCCGCTTAAAATCAGCGATGAATTAGCAGGCACTATTTCTATAGATTCCGAAGATAAGCATTTCTTTACCCAAGAAATTATCGACTTGATAAAAGAGATAATAAACATAGCATCTCCGGTTTTTGCAAAGCTGATATTAA
>JAJZLA010000239.1 GCA_021803845.1 bacterium
TTTAAAACCTTCCTGACTTTATCTATGGGAAGGTCCATTCTCTCGGCAATTTCCTCCGGAACCGGTTCCCTTCCGATTTCCTGCACTAAAGCTCTGGAAGTTCTGATTAATTTATTTATGGTTTCTATCATATGAACCGGAATTCTTATGGTTCTAGCCTGGTCGGCAATTGCCCTCGTTATAGCCTGCCTTATCCACCACGTCGCATATGTAGAAAATTTATATCCTCTTTGATACTGAAATTTTTCGACGGCTTTCATAAGCCCTATATTTCCTTCCTGAATAAGGTCTAAAAATTGAAGGCCTCTGTTTGAATATTTTTTAGCTATAGAAACGACAAGCCTTAAATTTGCTTCGACAAGTTCGGTCTTAGCAACCTTGGATTTTTCTTCGCCGATTTTTATGGCTTCGACTATTTTTTTAAGTTCGCCTTTAGAAACGCCTACCTCTTTTTCGGATGCGGCTATCTTAGCCTTATATTCGTTAATAAGCTTGTTTATGCTTTCCAGACGTTTATGTTCCTGCGATTTAGACTGCTCGCTTCTTTCGTTTTTCTTTTTATAGGTAGATTCAAGTTCTTTTATGCTTTCTTCGAATTCTAAGATTTTCCCGTTTTGATTTTTAAGCCTCATTATGACTTTATCGGATATTTTCTTTTTCAGCCTTAAATCTTTAATGTAGCCTAGTATCTTTTTTTTTGTTTCCTGAGTTAAATTTTTAGGGGACGTCCATGTAAAAACTTTTGTTATATTGGCTGCATCTATGTTTTCTATATGGTCTTCGATATCAGACCCGCCGGTATTGGAATTATCTTCTTCGACCCTTATTTTTTCTTTTTTCCGTTTTTTGACGGACGTATCGAATTTGGATTTATTTTCCGTAAATTTTACGTCTTTTTTAATTTTTTCGATAATAGACAAAAATCTGTTTGTAGATTTTTCTATATCTTTATCGCTAGGAAAATCGACGTCGTCGAAATCGGAAACTATTCCGGTAATGTTAAGTTCCTGGTTTTTTAATTTGTCCCCTATCGATATTACCCATTTTATTAATATATCCGAGTTAAGAACCGAAGAAAAAATCTCTTCCTCTCCTTCTTCTATGCTCTTTGCTATCTCTATCTCTCTTTCGCGGGTAAGCAAAGAAACCGAGCCCATTTCTTTAAGATACATTCTGACGGGGTCGTTTGTTTTAAGAGATAAATCTTCTTCTTCGACTTCGGCCTCTTCGTTAAACGTTTCGTCTCCCGCAAACTTAGAGTGTCCCGCTTTTATAAAGATAGAAGATGTATCTCTTCCGAGATCGATATCCTTTTCTCCAAGCATGCTTATCAAATCGTCAATCTGGTCTGGAGATACTATATTCTGAGGCAGTATGTCGTTAAAATCGTCGTAACTCAATCTGCCTGGACGGTCCTTAAGCTTTTCGACGCTTTTGCTGATTATCTTATTTTCTAATTCTTTGTTTTTTAAGGCTTCTGCAAAGGCGGCTTTGGATTTGTCAGCAGTTTTATTAATATTATTATTAATGGTTGCTTTGATATTTTCCTTATTTTTATTTTTATTCTTTATATTTTTTTTATTCATATATTAATGTAAATTATCACCCTTAATAACCGCAGATTTTTCTCTGAAATTCGTTGGAAATATATTTTAACCTGTTAAGTTCTTGAAATTTAAGAAGTTTGCCGCTCTCATCCAGCAGCCCGCTTCTGATTTCGCTCAAAATGCCTTTGCAGGCTTTATTTATATTATCGACTTTTAATTTAATGAGAAGTTTTTTAAAATCATCCTTCCCATTTTTGGCTTCGGCGCTTTTATCTTCCGTTAATAAACTTGAATAATATATCTTACTCCATTTCGAGCTGTTTTCGGTTTTTAAAACTATATCTTCTATCTTACTTTTAATATTAATATTATTTTCTTTGCTTATAACGTTTTTTAATGCATTTTTTATCTCTTTAATTATAAAAACGGCATTTTTATCGGAAAATTCATTTATTATATCATCGCTTATATATTCTGTCAATAGCAAATTGCAGAATATTTTACTTACTATTATATCTTCTATATTTGAATCTTCTTTTACATATCCTACAGCTGAATTGCCTGTAAACCGGGTATCCGCATTAACTTCATTACCATCGGCATTAATATTTGCGCCCCGCGTTTCATTAGAATATATATATTCTCTTACCGCCTCTTCCTTTAATCCAAGCCTGTTAGCCAATATATTCAAATAATGGGAAAAGATAATATTATTATTTATTTTCTTCAAAAAAGGAGATATTTCGCGAATCGCCGATATTTTATCTTTAAGATTCTTTTCGCTTCTTTCATCGCCCCTATTTTTGATTATACCGCTGTTTTCGATTTTTTCAATATAATAATCTAGAGCAAACTCTATGGGCGTTTTTTTGCCGTCCCGTATTAATTTTATAAGGCTGTCCCGTCCGTATTTCCTGACATAGCTGTCTGGGTCGCTGCCGTCGTTCAAACATACCGCATATATATTTTTTTCGGGGCTCTCCATAAAACTCCCGAATAATTCCATTCCTCTATTTATTGCATTTATGCCTGCCTTATCGCCGTCGTAAAGAAGAATAATCTCGTCGCATAATCTCGATAAATTAACTATATGGTTTTTGGAAAGGGCCGTGCCCATAGTCGCGACCGCGTTCTTAACGCCCTTGGAATAAAGCGTTATCATATCGAAATAGCCCTCTACCACAAAAACGGCGTTTTCTTTTTTAATAAAAGGCAGGGCCTTGTCTAAACCGTACAGGGTATTATTTTTTACGAAAATTTCGGAATTATTGGTATTTATATATTTAGGAAAATTAAGCTGGGATGCCTCGCCCTCTTTTAAAATTATTCTGGATGCCAGCGCAATAGGCTCTCCCGACCTATCCATTACGGGAATAATAAGCTTATTGACGAACCTGTCAGAATATCCCCTGTTGTGCTCCTGTTTCTTAATTAACAGTCCGGCATTTACGGCAATGTCTAAATCTGCTTTATTATTGAGCAAAAGTGCCGTTAGCCCGTTTCCGAACCCCGCATATCCCAATTTAAAATCCCTTGCGGTATTTTCCTCTATCCCCCTGTCATTAAGGTATTTAATTATATGTCCGCTGCTTGACATATAGACGAAAAGATTTTCGTAATAAAAATTTAAAGCGAGATTTAGAATTCTTTTAAGAGGAGCATCGTCTACGGCTGTTTGAGTGGATTTATAAAGCTTTGTATCTTCGAGCGGGATATTATATTTTTTCTTAAGATAATCTATAACCTCTTTGAAAGAGTCCCCTTTTATATCCTTAAGAAATCCTATAACATTGCCGCCCTTGCCGCATCCAAAACAATAATAAAGGCCTTTTGTTCCGTTGACGTTGAACGAAGGAGTCTTTTCCGAGTGGAAAGGGCATAATCCCGAATAATTTTGGCCGACTTTTTTTAGTTTGACGAACCCGGACACTTCATCGACTATATTTACATAAGACAATACGGTTTCTATATTTCTGTCCATAATTTATAAATATTAATCGTTTTTCGGAAAGAAAAATTTTAATAAAACCTGCCGAGATAGGGGGATAAAAATTTGCCTGTTTTGAGAAAATAAGGTATAAAACTCTGAGATTTGTAATATCCAAAGCGCTTATTAACTGTATTGAGCGAAAAAATAAAATATAACACTAAACTTAACAATAAAAAGGTTTTAATTCCGGCAAAAAAAAACCGCCTAACCTGTTGCAAAATCCTAATTGAAGCAGATTTATAATTTTGGTAATTATCAGCGAAATTAATGCGAAAACAATTACGACGGCGATAAAAACTCCGGAAAAGATAATAATTTTCCCTATCTCTTCGCTATGAAACGGTTTAGCGATAT
>JAJZLA010000240.1 GCA_021803845.1 bacterium
AAAAAAAAATTCCCTGACGAACAGGTTCGGAAACCTTAAAATCTTCGTGAAAAACGTTAATACGGATAAATCTACCATGAAAGGCATTTTCATATTAAACAAAGTGCGCAATACGCCTGAAACTTTAATCGCTAAAAGCGGCAGTATAAAATACAATCAGAAGCTCAACACCCTGTCTTTTTATCTAAAAAAAGGAACTATCCAGAACCAGAATCCCGATTCGAAAAACTTCTGGCTCCTTCATTTTAATACCTATAAAATTAATATTAAATTAAAAGGGATATCTTTTCCGGGGAAAAACAGCTCTATGCATTTTTTAACCTTTTCAGCCCTTGCAAGAAAATATATAACGGAAAAAAGTCCCGAACTAAAAAACATTTATCTTGCGTATCTTTATAAAAAAATAGCCATTCCCGCCGCCGCGGTTTTATTTATATTTATTGGCATGCCGCTCGGCATGCTCCTTGAAAAAAGAAGTTTATTTCTTGCTATTTCATATACTATAATATTCGTCGTGGTATATTATATAATTTTCACGTCGGGATTTTATCTTTCTCTTAGAAATCAGTTAAATCCGGTTATAGGCGTCTGGGGTGCGGATTTATTTCTTGCGGTTTCGGGTTCGGTTCTGTATTTGAAAGCCTTATTAAAATGATTATATTATGAAAATAAAAATATTGCAGAAATATCTCGTAAGCGAATTTTTAAAATATTTCGCCATATCGCTTACGGGACTTATATTTTTTTATATAGTGGTCGATTTCATTTCCAATATAGGC
Source organism: bacterium (assembly GCA_021803845.1). The sequence goes on from JAJZLA010000240.1 coordinate 780, forward strand.
GCCTTCACGAAACATTCTCCCGAATTTCAATATATAATCCTTTATTTTTTTTACAAACTGCCGGAGATAACTTACAGGGTGCTTCCGCTCTCCGTTCTTCTGTCAACCCTGCTTTCGATATCCTTTTTTAATAAGAATAACGAAATAACCGCCGTAAAATCTTCCGGTTTAAGCATGGCGAAATTTTTCGCCCCTTTAGTAATTTTAGGCGCCGGGATATCCGTTTTCGCGTTCCTGCTTTCAAATTTTGTAGCGGTAAGGTCTAATGTTTTAAGAAGGGTGGTTATGCAGAGGGATATTAATAAAAATAAAAATTACAGCGAAGATTCGGTTTACAAATATACGACCAGAAACATATTTATTCATTATAAACGCTGTATCGTGACGGCGGAGATGATGAACCCGGCGTCTAAGACGGTTAAAGGAGTCAACGTTTACGTGTTTAACGATAAATTTATGCTGAAAAAGAGATATACCGCCGAAACCGGTTATTTCGGGAAAGGCGGACTAAAATTAACGGGAGGACAGGAAGACGATTTCGCTCTAAATAGCGGGCCGGGATTCGTCCAGAAATATTTCAAAACCGTTAACGTTCCTATATATTTAGACTTAAATTTTTTCAGGTCTTATACTTTAAAACCGGAGTTTTTATCGATAATAAACCTTTCGGATATGATATCGGTGGCAAGAAAATCGGAATCCGGTTTAAGCTATATTCTTACTAGTTATTATTCCAAATTATCCTTCCCGGTTATCAATTTAATTCTTATTCTTATAGGAATTTCTATCGGGCTTCTGCTGGGTAAAAAAGGCAATTCTCCCGTTTCTATAGGCATCAGTTTAGCTTTTGCTTTTACATGGTGGGTCATAAATTCAATAGCTTTGTCTCTCGGAGAGTCCGCCCAGCTTAATCCCGTTCTGTCGGCGTTTATGTCCGATATTATATTTTTATCGTTTGCTTTATATCTTATAACGGATATAGACTGATTGCAAATTGCAGGCAGGGTTGGCGGGGGTTATAATTCAAAGCTTAATCCGTCGTACGAAGGTATTAAATCTTTAGACCTGCATAGGCAAATATCGCTTATTTCTTCATAATCTATATTATGTCCCATATGAGTGAAATACGTTTTTGAGGGATTTATTTTTTCGGAAATCAGGACAGCCTCTTCCAAACTCAGGTGGGTCGGATGAGGCTTATATCTTAAAGCGTCTATCATCAGAGCCTTTAAGCCTTTCAATAAACAGAACGACTGTTCGGGTATGGACGAAACATCCGTTATATAGGCGAAATCGTTTATTCTGTATCCGTATATTAAATTCCTTCCGTGAAAAACGGGTATGGGAGTAATTTTTAATCCGGGTTTTATCTCCAGCGGTTCTTTTATTACGTTAGGGACGAGATAAGGCTTGCTGGATTCCGATTTTTCTTTAAATATATAATCGAATTTGTCTTTAATAAAATTTACGGCGTTTTCGGAGCCGTATATCGGAATAAATTTATCTTCGCCGGTTTTTAAATAATTAAACATTCTTAAATCGTCTATTCCGAAAATATGGTCGGCATGCGTGTGGGTATATAAAACGGCGTCTATGTTTTTAACTTTAAATTTTAACGCCTGCGTCCTTAAGTCCGGCGCGGTGTCTATAAGGATATCGAAATTATTTTCCGATACTAAGACGGAAGGCCTCAGCCTTTTATTCTTTTCGTTTGCGGAAGTGCAGACGCCGCACGTGCATCCTATTAACGGAACGCCCGTAGAAGTGCCGCATCCGAGGACTAATATTTTCATATGCTTTTATGATACAATAAAACGTATATTAAATAAAGCATATATAAAATCTAAATAATATATACCTCGATGAACAAGAAAGACCACGAAAAAATAAAAATTAAAAGGGAAATTATCTTTGCAACCGTAATATTCTTCCTTGTAATTTTTTCCACGTTCGAAGAATTAAGGATGATTTCTTTTACGAATGTTTCGGTAACGTCCAAGATTATCGTTTACGCCTATATAAACGTTACGATAGTTTTATTTCTGCTGATGTCGTTTCTGGTGCTAAGAAACGTCGTAAAATTAATCATAGAAAGAAAAAGGGGCGTAATAGGGGCAAGACTGAGGACTAAGCTTGTGGGATTATTCGTAATAGTAAGCGTAGTTCCGTCGGTTTTTATGTTTATAGTCATAATAGCCACCGGTTTTGCTTCTAATATTATTAACAAATGGTATTCTTTGAGATTCGAAAAGGCTATGTATTATACTTCGAGCATAATCCGCCGCAAAAGCGGATTGATTAAGAGCGCGGGCGATGCCGCCGTTAACCGGAAAATAGAATGGCTCGAACATTTTTATAAGCAGTATTCGCAGTTCAGATTCATAAAAAACCCCATGGAGACGACCTATCTTATATTTTTTTCGATATTTACCCTTATTATTTTGTTTATATCTTCGTGGGTAGGGTTTTATCTTTCTAAAAAGCTGACTAAGCCGATTATTGACCTTGTCGAAGGAACAAAAAAGGTGGCGTCAGGCGATTTAGACATAAACGTCAACAAAGAGTCGGATGATGAAATAGGGATGCTTGTAAATTCTTTCAACGCTATGGCTTCCGACCTTAAAAAAAATAAAGAAGAGATAGAAAAAGCCAATGCCGATTTAAAAAAAGTCAACGAGGAAATAGACAGAAGAAGAAGGTTCATGGAAATAATATTGAAAAACATCCATGCGGGCGTTATAGCTGTAGATTCCACGGGAAAAATCAGGAGTCTGAACAACGCCGCCGAATATATGTTCGGCATATCTAATAAAGATGCGGCAGGCAGAAACTATAAGGACGTCTTCGACAAATCCGTATTTTCGGATATAAGAAGCATAATAAGGGATTTGACTAAAACGGGTAAAGAAACATTAACTAAGGAGATAAAATTAAATATAGGCGGAAGTTTAAAAGTATATATAGTCAATCTGACTGTTTTAAAGGACGAAGCCGACAATTACATCGGCTTTATCGTAGTCCTGAACGATACGACCGATATGATGAAAGCGCAGAGGGTAGCGGCATGGGAAGAAGTCGCAAAA
>JAJZLA010000241.1 GCA_021803845.1 bacterium
AAAACTTTGAAGCGGTTTTAAGAATTTCTACCGGAAAGTTCTTTAAATAAACCATTTTTTTCATCCACGTGCGCTAAAACGAAAAAATAATCTTTTTGAAATTCATTTAATGCTATATATGTATCATTTAAATCAAATTTTGAATTAGGATATGGAGGAGAATTATAATTTTCGATGCCGGCAAATGCGGAATTCAAAAAATCTTGCAAATAATTGTTTTTTTTGTTAGGTATCCATTCATCGCTAAAAACAATCAGTACATGAATTCCCGCATAGCCGTCTTTAATTGAAAATTCAACGCCTGGCAATAAATAAATTTCATTTTTTAATGCTTCTTTGCGAAGCGATTTAAATTCGTCAAAATCGAATTTATTATGGTTAGCAATCACGCCCAACCTAATTTCTGCATTTTTTAATGCTTGAATATAATCTTGTATAAATTGGTTACTTTGATTTTGATATTTAAACTCTGAGTCTGCTTTGGTATGTAAATGAAAGTCTGCTCTGAGCCAGGTCGAACCATTTTGAAAAACTTCGTAAAACATAATATTATTAACAATGATAATGTATCCTTTTTATTATTTTTTCTTTGCAAGTAACAGTCGTTATTTAATTAAAATAATTTATTTATCGTCATAAATTTATAATAATTTAATTTCAGTAAATTATCAAGTTTGCATGAAAAAAGTGGGGGAAAGGGGGACGGAAAAAGGGGATAGATTTATTTATTATTCAGTCGGGAGTAGAGAATACGGAGGCGGGCGTTTATGAAAGCGAAGCTTTTATGCCAGCCGGAGTGAAATAAATCAGACCCATTCTATTTTAAAATAAGAAAGAGTTCGGTTTTAAAATTTAAATGACATTTTTATATTTTTTAGTTGCCCATTTTTATTTTTAGTGATAAAATCGATAAAAATCATTGGACACGTTACCTTAATGATTCAATTATTCAACTCAATTGTAGGTAATTGAACAATTGAAATTTACTTGGCATAACCTTATAAATTAATTAATAATCAACAAATAATGAATAACCGTTATAACGTTTATAATGCTAATATCAATGACAGAAAAAGAAGAAAAAGAAAGAAGAAAAAGGGGTCAGATTTATTTATTATTTATTGAGTATAAAATATTTTTACATAGACATTTTAGGTAAACGGAATAAATTTTGCCATAAATCATAAAAATATGTATAATCTTAGACACGATGAAGGAATACTGGTTTCATGACCGATACATGGATAAAGTTTCTTTCTTAAAAAATCTATTCGTTTTTATATTTTATCTGCTTCTTTCCGTCTTGTTTTTCGGATATCCTGTGCTGCCCCACATATCAACGTATTACATAGGCGGAGGGGTTGATCCTACGCAGTATATATGGTCGTTCGAGTGGGTAAAGTACTGCCTGTTCCATTTTAAAAACCCTTTTTATACTAATTTTATGTGGGCGCCGCACGGCTTCGACCTTACCGGTTCTACGGCGGTTTTCGGCGCAGCTTTTCTTTCTTTGCCGCTAACTATTCTTTTAGGTCCTGTAGCAAGCTATAATATTGTTATGATTTTACTTCCCGCTCTTGCCGCTTTTTCGATGTTTATACTGCTTAAGCATATTGTAACGACGGCGCGGTTTTTTCCGGCAATTCTAGGCGGCTATATATTCGGCTTTTCCAGCTATATGATAAACCAGATGTCTTCGCATATGCATCTCGTCCTTGTATTTCTAATCCCGCTGATGGTTTACCTGTTTTTGCTTAAAATTGAAAACCGCATTACAAATTTAAAATTTATTTCGTTTTTTACGGTTATATTGGTATTCCAATTTCTTTTCTCATTGGAAATTTTTGCGACTTTTACGTTTTTTGGTTTTATTTCCCTGATTATATTTCATCTAATATACAATAAAATATACGATAAAAAAAAGCCTAATAATAATAATATAAATGACATAATAAATAATACAAATAAATCTAAAGATAACTATGACGATGACGATAAAAATAAAGATTTAAAATTAAGAATGGTGAAAACATTAAAGTCCACTGTCCTTTCTTATATTATAGCAGGCGTCGTTCTTTCGCCTTATCTGTATCTATTTTTTATTCAGGGACGATTTAACGTCGTACATTTTGCTCCCGCCGATTTTTCTTCAAACCTATTAAATTTCTTTGTACCGTCAAAATATACCATGCTTGGCGGAAAATTTTTTACTTTTTTATCAGATAAATTTGACGCCCGCGATTATGTTTTCGATCAGGACGCTTATTTAGGCTTACCCTTTATCGGTATCCTTATTTTTTATTTTTATAAAAACAGATTCAAACCTTTCGTAAAAGCCATAATGTATTCTTTTTTGACCATAGTCGTATTTTCGATAGGGCCTACGCTTCATGTTTACAAATATTCCATTATGCCTATGCCCTACAAGCCTTTCATTGTCGTCCCGCTAATAAAGCATGCCCTCCCCGCCCGCTTTATGCTTTACGCTTTTTTCACGTTGGGCATTATAGTCGCTTTATTCTTGAACGAACCATTCAAAAATTCATTAAAAAATAAAAAATTAAACGCAAAATTAAACGCTATAAAATACGCTTCGGTCTTGCTTGGAATATTATTCATACTGCCGCCTTTAAGTTTTTCCGGAAGATATACCAATCCAAACCTTCCTGCATTTTTTGTCAACAATACCTCTAATAATTACAAAAAATTTATAAAAAAAGGCTCTAACGTACTTATCATACCTTTCGGTTACAACGGTTTATCCCTGTATTATCAGGCAATCGACGGAATGTATTATAAAACCGCCGGCGGCTATCTGGGAGCTACTCCGTCTTATTTTTCCAAGTATGCAATAGTCCACGCGTTTTATCATGCGGAACCTATACCATATTCCAAAATGGAATTAGCCTATTTCCTTTATAAACATAACGTTAAAGACGTTATACTCGTTCCGCCGGTAAACAAATATTATTTTAGAATTTTCGACAAAATAAAAATTAACAAAAACCTCTATAAAAGCGGCATTTACGTTTATCCCGTTTCTTTGGCCGCTATTTCTAAATACAAAACTTTAAATGTAAAAATTACGAAACCGATACTTAAAGCCTATTACTTCAGCCTTTTATTAAAAGGAGCGGTTAAATTCGTAAAAGAAAATATACGCATAAATATAAAGATTAAAAAGCAAAACTTAAATATTAAAAATATTAAATTATTTCCCAAATTTTTAGAAAAACACGGATATATTCCCAATTTTTTTGGAGTATCCAAAAATATAAACGAAAGCGGATTTGATAAATATTACACGGCGCAGGATTCATGGATAGGCCCGTTTCCCCTTAACGGAAGATATGACAAAATAACAGACGGTATAGCAAACCTTAACTCAGGTTTAGCCGCAGGCGGCCATATAGGAAGCGATGCAAAAAGTCATATAGGCGCCAATATCGGATTCGACATAGGCATAGGCATAGGCGGTTCATATAAAAATCTGTACTTAATTTTTAAAAAATACGCAAGATATGCAAAAAAAATTTATTTCCCTTATCCGTCTAAATATGACGGCTCAAAAACTGGAAACGGCTTGCTCTTAATGGTATTTAGCGTCAAAAATTTAGAATCTATTGCCTTTAAAAAATAAATAAATCTGACCCATCCCCTTTTTTTCTGACCCTTTTTCCTTTCTTTTAATCTAATCCAAAAATTAATTGACATATAATTTTTCCCCTGCTAAAATAAAAATATATAATATTTTATTTGGTTTATACTTTTTATGTATTATAAAAGAGAGTTGGAAGACAAGATAAAAGCCTATTTAGATAAACCGGAAATCATTGCCGTACTT
>JAJZLA010000242.1 GCA_021803845.1 bacterium
TTCTGGGATTTACGGCAATATTTGTTCTGCTGGGCGTATTTTCGACTGCCGTAGGGGATTTGCTTCACTCTATATGGCTGATGAGAATAGCCGGAATATTTATTATAATTATGGGGTTATTTATACTCGGGGCATTTAATAGGTTAAAATTTTTGTCGTTTATGAACATGGACGCCGCCGTTAATATTAAAAATAAACCTTTCGGTTTAATAGGTTCGGCTCTCGTGGGTGTAGTATTCGCGGCGGCTTGGACGCCGTGCATAGGGCCGATACTCGCTTCCATCCTTTTTATCGCATCGACCCTCCGCAATACTGCCGCCGGGGCAGAACTGCTTTTTGTTTACGCAATGGGTCTTGCGGTTCCCTTTTTTATAAGCTCTTTATCTTTAAATTTATTTCTGTCGGCTTTCAAAAGGATAAAACCGTTTATAAAAACTATTTCGGTAATAAGCGGGGTAATTTTAATTGCCGTCGGGATACTGATATTTTTTAATTATCTCTCCGTAATATCTTTATATTTCGGGAATACTTTCCATTACAATATACCTTATAACGGATAACGGTAAAGTTTACAAAAACAGCGGCGGGCATAAATTGTATTTTATGGCCGCCGCAGCTTATATCAAAATAAACTTTTAACCATTAAACATCGTAATACAGCGCAAATTCGTAAGGAACCGGCCTCATACGGACTGGATTGACATCGTTTTCCATTTTGCGCTCAATCCATGTCTGTATCAAGTCTTCGGTAAATACTCCGCCTTCAAGTAAAAATTTATGGTCTTTTTCGAGTTCTTTAAGGGCTTCTTCGAGCGAACCAGGGGCGACCGGAATATTTTTAAGTTCTTTTTTGGATAAAGTAAACAGGTCTTTATCCACTGGATTGCCCGGCTTTATTTTATTTTTAATGCCGTCTAATCCCGCCATAAGCAGTGCCGAGAAAGCTATATATCCGTTGGCGGTGGGATCCGGCGTCCTGTATTCGATTCTCTTTGCCTTCGGCGAAGTGGAATACATCGGAATTCTTACTGCGGCGCTTCTGTTTCTCGATGAATAAACAAAATTTACCGGAGCTTCAAAACCGGGAACTAATCTTTTGTAAGAGTTTGTCGTAGAATTGGTAAAAGCGCATAAAGCCTTTGCGTGTTTTAATATCCCGCCGATATAATAAAGCCCCATTTCCGACAACCCTGCATATTCTTTGCCCGCGAATAGCGGCTGGCCGTTTTTCCATAAGGACTGATGGACGTGCATACCGGAACCGTTATCGCCGAAAAGCGGCTTCGGCATAAAAGTAGCGGTCTTGTCGTATCTTCTTGCGACGTTTTTAATTATATATTTAAACCACATAAAATTATCGCCCATAGCGGTTAAGGAATTAAATCTCATATCTATTTCCGCCTGGCCGCCGGTAGCAACCTCGTGGTGGGCGGCTTCGACCCTTATTCCTACATTCTGAAGTTCAAGCGCCATTTCATTTCTTATATCGGTCTGGGTATCTATCGGAGAAACCGGAAAATAACCTTCTTTATGCCTCGGCTTATGACCGAGGTTAGGCATCTCGTCTCTTCCCGTATTCCACGTGCCTTCTTCCGAATCGATATAATAATATCCGCTGTTGGAGGTCTGGTCGTATCTGATATCGTCGAATATAAAAAATTCCGCCTCCGGTCCGAAATATGCCGTGTCGGCGATACCTGTAGATTTTAAATATTTTTCGGCTTTCTGAGCTATATAACGAGGGTCCCTGTCGTAAAATTTTCCAGTAACCGGGTCTTTAATATTACATATCAGTGATAATGTTTTTGCTTCTATAAAATTGTCTATAACCGCCGTAGAAGCATCGGGTATCATAAGCATATCGGATGCATCGATGGCCTGCCAGCCCCTTATGCTTGAACCGTCGAATCCGAAACCGTCTTTAAAAGTATCCTTTGAAATTTCGCTTACAGGCACGGTAAAATGCTGCCATGTTCCTAAAAGATCGCAAAACTTAACATCGACAAACTGTACCTCCTGTTCTTTGATAAATTGCATTACTTCATTTTCCGTCATTTCTCCTCCAAAAAAATTTAAAAATTAAGATTTATTTTATTAATGACAAAGTGTTATTTAAAGAGCTTCGTCCCCTCTTTCGCCCGTTCTTATTCTAATGGCGTCTTCTACCGGCAGGACGAATATCTTTCCGTCCCCGATTCTTCCGGTTTTAGCGCTCGCCGTTATAGTTTCTATTACCGAAGCAAGTCTGTCGTCGGAAACGATAACTTCAATTTTAACTTTAGGTATAAAATCCACGACATATTCCGCACCCCTATAAAGTTCGGTATGTCCTTTCTGCCTGCCGTATCCTTTAACTTCGGTAACGGTAAGTCCCTGAATGCCTATCTTGCTTAGCGATTCTTTCACGTCGTCAAGTTTAAAGGGCTTAAATATCGCCTCGACTTTTTTCATCGTTCCTCCTTCTTAAATTTAAAAGCAATAAATATGCCAATAATTATTTATATAAATCCTATTAAAATTATAAATTATTTATACATTTTGCGTAAAAAATATGCAATAAAAAAAATAATGCCTAAAAACTATGCAGATATTTTAATCCCTGAAATTCGTATAAACAAGCTCTATTTCTAAAGGAACAGCTTTTAAATGAGAAATTATAATCTGAAGTTCGTCCTTTGATTTGGAATTGACTCTTAAATGGTCTTTAAGATTCTCTACTCCGGCTTTAGGTGCTATTTTTTTTATTTCCTGAATTATTTTTTTAGAAGATTCTTTATCGACTCCTTCTTTAATTTCAACTTCTTGGCGCATCATTCCTTTCGATGCTTCTTCCTTTTTTTTAAAATCAAGAAATTTTACCGAAACCCCCCGCTTTATAAGTTTTCCCTTAAGTATATCTATTAAAGCGGTAAGCTTATAATCGTCGTCGCCGAGAAGAGTAAGAATATTATCCTGCCTTTTTATTTCGCTTTTGGTTCCTTTAAAATCATACCTGCCGGTTATTTCTTTGACGGTTTGATTGACAGCGTTATCGACCTCCTGAAGGTCTGCTTTGGATACTATATCGAAAGAAGGCATCGTTAATCCCCGATTTAAAATTGATATTAGTTATCTTTTATTATCGTATAATACGAAGGAAAATGAATATTAAAAACCCTGCCGTTAATACGCCTGTTAAATTTAACGTTTTTATATATAAAATTTATTATCTGCCCCTGATGCGTAATAATCTTAAGCGATTTTATTTTAAGGCTTTTTTCGCCGAAACCTACGTATATTTTTTTTGCCCTCTGCATCGCTATCGGCTTCAATTCAAGAACCATTTCCCCCGAAACGGAATTTTTAGAAATATTTTCCACTCTGAAATACTTGGTCAAACTGCCTATAACTTTTACTACGTTAGGCGGAAAGCCGCCCTTTTCTTTTCCTACGTTTACGACGGTAACTTTTTTGATTCGATTATTTACGATATAAAGCCTGCCGTTTTTTAAAACCTGCCGCTTATGGAAAGGATATTCGTAAACCCATGCCATACCCTTATTTCGTTCGTAATAAAAACGACCTTTAAAAGACATATTCTGAGAATATCCGGGCATAATTTCTTTCTGGTAGAAATAAGCGCTTATAGAATAAACGTTTTTATATTCCGCTTCGATTTTATTAACCGTATTATCGGATATGCCGTAAGATTTAGGCGTAAAATATATGGAAAAAAACAATGATAAAATTATAAGCGATATAAATAATTTTGAAAACCCTGCTTTCATTTTCCTTGTCTCCTTTTTTTTGTTAAAATTCCGTCGTTTTGCATTTTTTCTATTATTCTTGCCGCCCTA
>JAJZLA010000243.1 GCA_021803845.1 bacterium
AATACCGGGTCTGGCCGCGAACACGTCTATTAATAATTTTTCGGCTTTCCTTCCTATATTTATTTTAGATATACCTGCCGAATACAGTTTCTTCTTTAAAAAATCTCTTGTTTTTAAATCGGCATGCAAAAATTTTGCATAATTTCTGTCGCTGTACCATCCTGAATCCCAAGTTTTATTGATGCCTATCCTAAGTCCTATTGGATTAACTTTCTGCCCCAAAATCTACCTCCGTTTTAAATTTCTTCTAGAACAATTTTTATATTGCTCATACGTTTTTTAACGGTTGCGCCGCGTCCCATTGCCTTAGGCATCAACCTCTTTAAAGATAACGACATATCTACGTTAATTTTAGATACTATTAAATTATCGACATCCACTCTTCCCGTCGTCGATGCGTTAGCTATGGCGGAATTTAAAAGTTTTAATACAGGATAGGCGGATTTCTTTTTAGTAAACTTCAGAACGTTAATAGCATCGTAAACTTTTTTGCCTCTAATCAAATCCACAACTAATCTTGCTTTCTGTGGAGACACTTTAATATATTTTGCCTCTGCTTTAAACTGCATTTTCTACCCCTTATATTTTGTTTTAATGGTCTATTTAGAACCGCCGCCTGTTTTTACTTTAGCCTTCCTGTCGCCGGAATGCATTGTAAATGTTCTTGTAGCGCTGAACTCGCCTAATTTATGACCAACCATATTCTCGCTTACAAAAACCGGAATAAATTTTTTTCCGTTATGAACCGCAAATGTAAAACCTACCATGGAAGGTATAATGGTAGATCTTCTTGACCATGTTTTAATTATTTTTTTGTCGTTAGAGTCAAATGCTTTTTCTACTTTTTCTAAAAGCGATTTATCGGAAAACGGACCTTTTTTAATAGACCTTGCCAACTTTCATTCTCCTTTATTAATAAATTTATTTACCCTTTCTTCTTGAAATTATATACTTAGAGGTTAATTTATTTTTTCTGGTTTTATAACCTTTAGTGGGTACGCCCCAAGGTGTAACAGGATGACGACCTCCTGAAGTTTTTCCCTCGCCTCCTCCGTGAGGATGATCGATTGGGTTCATGGCTACGCCTCTTACAGAAGGTCTGATCCCAAGCCACCTTGATCTGCCCGCCTTCCCGATGCTAATATTTTCATGTTCTATATTTCCAATCTGTCCTATAGTTGCATAACATTTTTCTGGTACAGTCCTAAATTCGCCCGACGGCATTTTGAGCTGTGCATAACCTGCATCTCTTCCGAGCAATTCGGCATACGCTCCTGCGCTTCTTACAAGTTTTCCGCCGTTATTTGGTTTCATTTCAATGTTGTGAATCATAGTTCCAACGGGTATATTATACAACGGAATACAGTTTCCAGGCTGTATATCGGCCTTTTCGGACGATATTACCGAATCTCCTTTTTTTAAACCCGCCGGACAAAGAATATATCTTTTTTCTCCGTCGATATAGCTTAGCAGGGCAATCCTTGCAGACCTGTTAGGATCATATTCTATTTCTATTACTTTTGCGGGAACTTCTCTTTTATCCCTTTTAAAGTCGATAATTCTATATCTTCTTTTATGCCCTCCGCCTTGGTGTCTTGTAGTAATTCTGCCGTAATTATTTCTACCGGCATTTTTTTTATATTTAGCGAGAAGACTCTTTTCGGGAAAATCCCTTGTAATTTCAGAAAAATCGGAAACGCTTTGAAACCTTCTTGCGCTTGAAGTTGGTTTGTATTTTTTTATTGGCATATTATTCTCCGAATTAAACTTCTAATGCAGATATTCTCTGCCCTTCTTTAAGTTTTATATAGGCTTTCTTAGTATTTGGAAGTTTTCCATTGTACTTTCCGACTCTGCGAAACTTTCCTCTCGTAATTACGGTGTTCACGTCTTCTACTTTGACGTTAAAATACTTTTCTACTGCATCTTTTATATCTTTTTTATTTGCCGATTTATTCACGTTAAAGATAAAAGTATTGTTTAATTCTCTAAATTTTAAGCTTTTTTCCGATTGAACGGCTTTTTCAATGACTAAACTTAATTCTTTCATATTGAAAGGTTCCTCTCTAATTCTTCGTTTGCTTTAAGCGTGATTATAATTTTTTCATATTTTAAAAGGTCTATAATATTAAGCAAATTTACTAACACCGCTTTATAATTCATAAGATTTCTAGTAGATTTAATAATCTTAGAGTCGTTATTCGACGTAGGCAGTACAAGCAATCCTTTTTTTATCCCTAAATTATTAAAAATACTTGCCATCTCTTTTGTTTTTATCGCAGGCAATTCAAAATCTTCCACAAATACGATTTTATCTTCTTTTAAAAGATGCGATAAGGCTGATTTTATAGCCGCCTTTCTTGCTTTTTTCGGCATATCTTTTTTATAATTCACTTCATTCGTCGGTCCAAAAACAGTACCGCCGCCTTTCCATATAGGCGATCTGGTAGAACCCGCCCTTGCTCTTCCTGTTCCTTTTTGCTTCCATGGTTTAATACCGCCGCCGGAAACTATTTTCCTGTTTTTTGTTGAAGCTAAACCAAGTCTTTTATTTGCTAAAGTCAACAAAACAAACTCTTTTATTAAAGGTTCTTTAACCGGATACATATAGACTGATTCGTTTAAGTCTAAATTTCCTACCGGTTTATTGCTTATATTTACGACACTTGCGCTTTGACCCATTATAATAAACCCCTTTTTCTCACTTATTTAATTTTCTGCCGGACTTATCAGCCGCGTATATATATATTATGTTATTGTTTGCGCCCGGAACTGCGCCTTTAACATACATAAGATTTTGTTCGCCGTCAATCTTAACTAATTTTAAATTCAAGACGGTATTTCTTGCCATACCCATATGCCCCGGCATTCTCAAACCCTTAAATACTTTAGAAGGATATGAAGACTGTCCTATAGAACCCGGCGCTCTGTGAAACATGGAGCCATGCGTATCTTTACCGCCGCCGAAACCCCATCTCTTTACTACGCCCTGATAGCCTTTACCTTTAGAAATGCCGGTTATAGATACGCTTTTTACATCGTTAAAAACGGATATATCGATAGTATCGCCTATTTTAATTTCATCGATTTCCGCACCTCTGAATTCCTTGAGAACTTTAAGAGGAGTTAAATTATTTTTAGTAAATTTACCGAGAACAGGTTTGTTTAATCTAAAGGACTTTGCTTCTCCGTAACCTAACTGCAATGCGTCATAACCGTCAGACTGTTTATTTTTTTTTTCGACTACCGTACATGGACCGGCTTCTATAACTGTTACGGGGACTATCATACCGTCCTGGTCGAATATCTGCGTCATTCCTATTTTTTTTCCAATTAGCGCTTTTATCATTTTTAATACTCCAAGATTCAATTATATCTGCTTAATATCGACGTCTATACCGGACGATAAATCTAATTTCATTAATGCATCTATCGTCGCTTGATTCGGTTCAAGTAAATCTATAATTCTTTTATGCGTTCTCATTTCGAATTCTTCCCTTGATTTTTTATCTACATGCGGCGATCTTAGAACGCAATATTTATTAATTTTTGTAGGCAGAGGTATCGGTCCGCTAATTTTAGAACCAGTTTGCTTAGCGGTTTCCACTATTTCTGATACGGATTGGTCAAGTAAACGATGATCGTATGCTTTCAGCCTTATTCTTATTTTTTGAATTTCCATGTTAATCTTATATTTCCTCTTTATTTGTTATATTTCCAGATTACTGTATCCGTTGATTTATTCGATAACCTCTGTTATAACGCCTGCACCTACGGTATGTCCGCCTTCCCTGATTGCAAATCTTAATTCTTTCTCGG
>JAJZLA010000244.1 GCA_021803845.1 bacterium
TACCGAAAGCCTGTCTATGACAGCCGTATTTGCGGCTGTTCCGTCCATACCCGCTTATACGACGACGATTATAGCTTTGCTTTTATTTGCCGGGGCAGTAGGAAAATCGGCTCAGTTTCCTCTGCATGTATGGCTGCCAGACGCCATGGAAGGACCTACTCCGGTCAGCGCCCTTATCCATGCGGCGACGATGGTTACCGCGGGAGTATATATGGTTGCGAGATTTCATGTTATATTTTCTTATTCCCCCGCCGCCTCCGAGGTCGTGCTTGCAATCGGAACGTTTACCGCATTCTTTGCCGCATTCATAGCCCTTACGCAGTTCGATATTAAAAGAATTATCGCGTATTCTACCGTAAGCCAGCTTGGATATATGTTTATGGCGGTAGGAATAGGTTCGTACACCGCCGGCATATTCCATCTGATTTCCCATGCGGTTTTTAAAGGCCTGCTGTTTTTGACCGCCGGAAGCGTGATGCACGGACTTTCCGGAGAACTTGACCTGAGAAAAATGGGCGGATTATATACAAAAATGAAGACCACCGCTATTACGTTTATAGTAGGCGGACTTGCATTATCCGGCATACCTCCGTTTTCAGGTTTTTTTTCGAAAGACGCCGTACTTGCCGACATTTATAATAAAGGTTTTTATTTTGCATGGGTAGTAGGCGAAATAACCGCATTAATGACGGCCTTTTATATTTTTAGATTAATTTTTCTCGCATTTTTCGGAGAATCTAAGCTCGATTCCGGCAAACATGCGCATGAATCTCCGAAAATTATGACTATACCTATGATTATACTGGCGGCTTTTGCCGTAATAATAGGATTTCTCGGAATGCCCCCGTTTAACGATTCTTTGTTTTATAGTTTTTTGCATACGGATTTTAAAAATGCCTATAATTTCGCTCCTTTCGTAAACGATACTCCGTGGTACGCGCTTAGCTTTATATCGGTATTAGCGGGGTTGTCGGGAATATATATAGCCTATATTTTATATATAAAAAAATCGGTTGACCCCGAAAGAATCAAGTCTATTTTTAAGCCGGTCTATATGTTGTCGTATAACAAAGTTTATATAGACGAGATATATAATTTTTTAATCGTAAAACCGTTGCTTGTATTTTTTGATTTCTTATGGAAAGTTATAGACGTAAAAGTTATCGACGGCGCGGTTAACGGAATAGCCGGCGCATTTGCGGTTTTTTCCGTTAAAGCGAGGAAAATTCAAAACGGAATGTTGATGAGTTATATTTTAACGCTTTCAATAGGCGCAGCGGCGCTTCTTTTTTATTATTTTATCAGATAAAATTATGAACTTAAGGAATATAATCATATGGATTTTTTCATCAAACATCTGCTGTCTGTATTAATTTTTTTTCCGGTCGTTTCTATTTTTTTATTGCTTCCGGTTAATAAAAAAAATGAGTGGCTCTTGAGAAACCTTTCTACTTTTTTATCGTTAGTAGAATTTATTTTTTCTCTTTATCTTTTTATTTATTTCAGGCCTAACACTTATAAATTTCAGTTCGTAGAGAAATTTAACTGGATTCCTTCCTTCGGCGCATCGTATTTCCTTGGAATTGACGGAGTCAGCCTTTTTTTAATATTATTGACGACGCTTTTGACTTTTGTTTCTCTGCTGTCAAGCTATAGATACATAAAGACGCATGTCAAAGAATTCGTTATCCTTATGCTCTTGTTGGAAACCTTTATGCTCGGAACTTTTGCGGCTTTAGACGTCCTGCTGTTTTATCTCTTCTGGGAATTTATGCTGATTCCGATGTATTTTATTATAGGTATGTGGGGTACGGGAAACAGGGTTTATTCAGCAGTCAAGTTCGTCCTTTATACGCTTTCGGGTTCGCTGATAATGCTTTTCGGGCTTATTTACATATTTATAATGCATTACGACCAGACCGGCAATTTTACTTTTAATATATTAAGATTATACAATACGCATATTTCGGACGGCCTTCAGTTGATTTTATTTATAGCTTTATTTTTAGGTTTTGCTATAAAAATACCGCTTTTTCCTTTTCATACATGGCTTCCCGATGCGCATACCGAAGCTCCGACTGCCGGAAGCGTCATTCTTGCAGGAGTTTTGTTAAAATTCGGCGTTTACGGTTTTTTCAGATTTGCTATACCGCTTTTACCGAGGGCGGCTTTTGCCCTTGCGCCTTTCGTGATTGCCCTAAGCGTTATAGGTATTCTTTACGGAGCGTTTGTTTCGATAGTACAAAAAGATTTAAAAAGATTAGTCGCTTTCTCCAGCGTTTCCCATATGGGCTTTATAATGCTGGGTTTATTCGCGATGTCCGCAATAAGCATAGACGGTTCCGTTATCCAGCTTCTAAACCATGGAATAGCTACCGGAGCGCTTTTCCTGTTTGTCGGAATGCTTTACGAAAGAATGCATACAAGACAGATTAAAGATTTCGGCGGCATAGCGAAAAAAGCTCCTATATTTACCGCGTTTTTTATGATTTCCGTTCTGGCGTCGGTAGGGCTTCCGGGGTTGAACGGATTTATAGGAGAGTTCTTAATATTAGTCGGCGCTTTCCGCAGTTATCCGGTCTTGACGATTATTGGCGCAAGCGGTATTATTTTTGCCGCCGTTTATTTATTATGGATGTTTCAAAGAGTTATGTTTCAGGATGTTACCAATCCTGCGGCGGAAAATTTCGAAGATATGAATTTGAGGGAAATTATTACGATTTTGCCTTTGATTATCCTGATGTTTTTGATAGGATTTTATCCTATGCCGTTTTTGGAAAGAATCGACCCTACCGTTCTACATTTTTTATCTGCGATAAATCACCATAAGGCTGTTTATAATTTAATTAAGTTAAAAACGGGGTTGTCAAATGCATAATATGCCTTTAATATACGGAATGAATTTCTTGGAAAAGAGTATGCTTAGCATTATACCCGAAACTGTAATTATAATATTTGCCTTTATGGTTCTTTTTCTTGCTTTTTTTGAAAAACTTGCTAAAAGAAAAAATTCTTATTATCTTTCTTTAATAGGGATAGGTTTTTCAATTCTTTACGTATTGATGCTTTCGGACAGGAATATATACGGTTTTTACGGGTCGGTAGTGTTTAACGGTTTTGAAGTATTTTTATTTATAGCTATTCTTTTTTCCGGCATGTTTACGGTTTTAATGTCGAAAGATTATATGGAAAATTCCGGAATGCCCGCGCCCGAATATTACAGCCTGATTCTTTTCGGTCTTTCGGCGATGATGTTTTTAGTATCGTCGAATAATTTGATAATGGTTTTTTTATCCATAGAATTTATGTCTATATGCGCTTATATACTTACGGGATATATTAAAGGCGATACGAGAAGCACCGAAGCCGCGCTTAAATATTTCATACTCGGCGCTTTTGCGTCGGCGTTTTTACTTTTCGGCGCGGTTTTTATTTATGCGGCTACGGGACATTTAAACCTATACGCCATACATTCTTTCTTAGAAAATATTTCTTATGCAGGTTCGAATAAAGCCGTCGGCGGCATTGGAATTAAAATATATATTTCAGCCGGGCTGGTTATGTTTTTAGTCGGTCTGGCTTTTAAAATGTCCTTATTTCCGTTCCATTCATGGACGCCGGACGCTTACGACGGCGCTCCTACGCCGATAACGAACTTTATGGCGACGGGAATAAAGCTTGCCGCCTTTGCAATTTTTTTGAGAATTTATTCGCTTATTTATAATTTTAATATTATGAATTTTAACGATATATTATGGCTTCTTGCGGTTTTTTCCATGACGTTCGGAAATATAGCCGCTCTTTTATCTTCAAATATAA
>JAJZLA010000245.1 GCA_021803845.1 bacterium
AAAAAAGCATAGACGATTCCAATCTATTTATCGATACAAATCCTATGAAAAGAGCCGTTATGTTTGCCGGCAAAATAGAAATTTCTAAAAAAATAGCCAAAGAATTTAGGAAAATAACGCAGAATTTAGGCGATTTAAAATGTGAAGCAGAGCATATAGACGGTACTACGAATATTATAGAAAGAAATAATCGCATAGACTGGCTGAAAGAACCGATTCCGGAGGGCGAATGCAGAATATTATCGAACGCAAGATGTTTGTCGGAAGGCGTCGATATTCCGGCGCTAGATGCCGTAATATTTTTAAATCCTAAAGATTCCGAAATAGATATTATTCAGGCGGTCGGAAGAGCTATGAGGAAATCTGAAGGAAAAAAATTCGGATATATTATATTGCCGGTAGCCATACCCGTTAACAAGGCGCCGGAGGATGTTTTAAAAGACAGCAATTATAATATAGTTTGGAATACGCTTGAAAGCCTTCGCGCCCACGATGATAAAATGGACAGGGAAATAAATCAGTTAAAATACAACGGAGAAAGCGAGAGGATACATATAATAGGAACCGGCGTAAGTATTCCGAAGGAACAGCTTAATTTCGACTTTCCGGAAGATAAAATAAAGATGTGGAAAGACGCCATAAGAGTAAAAATAGTCGAAAAATGCGGCGATAAGGAATATTTATTAAATTGGACGAAAGATATAATAGACATAATGAACGTCCATATCGCAAGAATAAACGAAATTTTAAAACAGAACGCAAACGACAGGAAAGAATTCGATGTTTTCTTGGAAGAATTAAGACAGAATATAAGCCCCGTAATATCCGAAGAAGACGCTATTATTATGCTATCTCAGCATCTTATTACAAAACCTGTTTTCGAAACATTATTCGATTCCGACTTTGTAAAAAGAAACCCTATTTCTCTTGCTATGGATAAAATAATAAACTTGTTGGACGAAAAAGGGCTTAAAAACGAAACCAAGAAATTGGAGCGGTTTTATGAATCGGTTAAAAATAAAGTAAGCGCGATTAAAAATCCGGAAGACAAACAAAAGGTAATAATAGAACTTTACGACAACTTCTTTTCTCTCGCAAATCCAAAATCGTCGGATAAATACGGCATAGTATATACGCCGGTAGAAATAGTTGATTTTATCGTTAACAGTGTAGAGCATGTGTTAAACGAAGAATTCGCTACAAAGCTTGAAAACGAAAACGTCCATATATTAGACCCTTTTACAGGAACCGGCACTTTTATTACGAGACTGCTTCATAACGGCATAATCTGTCCAGATAAATTAGAAAATAAGTATAAAAACGAATTGCATGCAAACGACATTATGCTTCTTGCGTATTACATAGCAGCCGTTAATATAGAAGAAACCTACAAAAATATTACCGGAAAATACGAACCTTTTACGGGTATAGTTTTAACCGATACTTTTCAGATGCTTGAAGACGAATATAAGTCGCAAGAAAAACAAATAACTATGTCCGCTACCGACGAAGAAATATTTTATCCGCTAAAAAGAAACAGTAAAAGGGCGTTAAAACAAAAGCAGCAAGATATCAGGGTTATTATCGGCAATCCTCCATATTCGGCAACCCAAAAAAATGCTAACGATAACAATAAAGCCGATAAATATCCCAAATTGGACGAAAAAATAGCAAACACATACGCTAAAAATTCTACAGCACAACTTAAACATAACCTTTATGATTCATATATAAGAGCTTTCAGATGGGCGACGGACAGAATTAAAGATAAAGGAGTAATATGCTATATCACCAATAATTCTTATATTAACGGCAAAGCTCTTGACGGTTTTCGCAAAAGCCTTTTAGACGAATTTACTTCCGTTTATTGTTTTAACCTAAAAGGCAATTTCAGGGCTTATAACGCCGAAGAAGGCGAAAACGTTTTCGGAAACAGATGCGGAACCGGAGTAGCTATAACTTTACTCGTAAAAAACCCCGATAAAGCAAAAAATAATAAAATATTCTATTATGAAATACCTGAAAAATTAAAAACTAACGAAAAATTGAATTATATTTCTTATACAAAAGACATAACCCATATAAAGTGGCAGGAAATTATTCCCAACGAATCCCATGACTGGATTAAAAAAAGAAATCCCGTATTTTCGGAATTTATTCCGATGGGCGATAGAACAAATAAAGAAAATAAAACGATATTTACTATATATTCAATGGGTATCGTTACAGCCAGAGATTCATGGTGTTATAACTTTTCAAAAGAAAAACTTCAAAACAACATAAAATCTATGATTGAGTTTTATAACGGCGAAGTCGACAGATATATCAATGCGGGCAATATACCGAAAAATATAGATAGTTTCGTCAACAACGACCCAACTAAAATAAGCTGGTCGAGAGGACTCCAAAACAGATTAAAAAATAAAAAAAAGTTAGAGTTTAATAGTCAAGATATAGTTACCGCCGTTCATAGACCGTTTTGCAAACAATGGCTTTATTATAACGGAACACGTGAATTAAATGAAGAAATTTACCAAATTCCAAAAATATTTCCCGATAAAAATTCGGATAATTTATTGATTTTGATAAGCGACTTTGAAAATAATGGTAGTTTTGTTAATATAACAAATTTAATTCCAGATTTACATAAGCATGTTCAATCCTTCCCCCTTTACTACTACGAAAAAACCGATGATGAAAATAATTCGCATCCAAGTTTATTTAATTCGGAACCGCAACAAGAAGAAGCTCAATACACTAAAAAAGACAACATTTCCGATGAATTTTTAAAAGAAATACAAGATAAATACCATGACGCAGGCATAAATAAGGAGGATATTTTTTATTATATATACGGCATATTGCATAACGAAGATTATAAAAAGACGTTTGCAAACGATTTGACTAAAATGCTGCCGCGCATTCCGTTTATCGCCGAGTTTAAGGACATAAGCAAATACGGCAGGGAATTGGCAAATCTGCATATTAATTACGAAAATATAGAACCGTATCCCGTTAAGGAAATAATATCGGAAAATGCCAAAGATTTAACGGAAAAAGAACTTTACCACGTAGAAAAAATGAAATTCGGCAAAAAAGGAAAGGATAAAGATAAAACGACGATAATATATAACGATTACATAACCTTATCCAATATACCTTTAGAATCCTACGATTATATCGTTAACGGCAAATCTGCAATAGACTGGATAATGAACAGATATCAGGTAAACACCGATAAAAACAGTCTTATAAAAAACGACCCAAATTTATATCTTGAAGAAATTAACGATTACAAATATATCGTCAATCTTATAAAAAGAATAATTAATTTAAGCATAAAATCTCTTGATATAATAAAGGAAATTTCAAAATATAAGATAGTCGAGTCAGAATCTGCGACTGAAAGCCCAATAAAATACGATGATAATGCCAAAAAGTCTAACGTAATAGATTTCCCTGCAAAGTTTGACGTAATACCCGACGACGACGTTCCCGAAGAGCAGAAATTCGTCGAATATCTTCCGGTGTATTCTTTGGAAGCCGCCGCTTCGAAGTTTAGCGCAGAGCAGTACGTTGAGTGGCTCGGCTGGAAAAACGTTAAGAATTTAAACTATTTTCATAAATTATATCCGGATATGTTTATAGCGAAAGTCGTCGGAAAATCCATGGAGCCGACCATACCTGACGGCAGTTATTGCATATTCCGTTACGAACCGCAAGGTTCGCGCGACGGCAAAGTTGTTCTTGCGGAATCGAGACTCGTTTCAGACCCCGAAACTAATCAAAAGTTTACGGTAAAAAGATATCATA
>JAJZLA010000002.1 GCA_021803845.1 bacterium
TAAAGCAGGCTAATTTCGCAAAAATTCGGGTGTTCCGTATAAATCGAAAGCGGCGCTCAGAGAATTAAGAATATAGTCTATATATACAAACATCTCTTTTTCGTGAGTTTCCTCCGCCGTTTTTATTTTGCTTGATTTACTATATTTACTATATTTTTCTTCTTCGTTATTCAGACTGCCGTTTATATTTTTATTTTTTATAAGTAAATCAATAAAATGAGCAATTTTTAAGTTTTTAAATTTATAAAGATAAGGTACTTCTATAGTTTTTAAATTTAAAATATGGTCATTAATGCCGTTGTCGTTTTTAACCCTTTTTATTTCTCCGCAAAGGGGAACTATAAATTTAGAATAAGTCTGGCGATTTAATAAAGGGGCATTCGGATATGCGTTTATAAAATCGTTAAACAAGAAAATAGGAATGACTTTATGCCTCTCGTAAACGTTTATTATAATGTCTATAATTTCTCCCATTTCGGAAACTATATCGAATAAACTAAAATTTTTATCCGGTATCGTCAAAATAATAAAAGAGGAAGGAATGATTTTTATAGATGCGCAATAATCTATAATTTTTTTAGCTTTATCGATATATAACAGCTCTTTGTCTTTTTTTGTTTTTGAAAAGTATGAAATCTTTTCCGGCAGAAAACTTTCTACACCTATTTGAATTTTTGCGAAATTAGCCTGCTTTAGCTTATTTAAAGTATCTTCGTCCGTAATATGCTCTACTTTAAACATAGCCGTAAAACTGAATTTTTCATTGAACTTTCCGGTGATAATACCGTCTAAAAATTCATTAAGCCATATTTTATTTTGGACAAAAAGATCGTCGTCAAAACTAAAACCGTAAACATTATGGCTATTCGCTTCTTTTATAACTTTTAAAAGCAATTTGACGCTTAATTTTCTGTATTTATAGTTTACTATAGAACAGTAAGTACATTTTCCCCAGTTGCAGCCTCTTTGAGCATATAAACCGACGGATTCAAACTTAAAATCTTCGTATATATCCCATGGATAATCCGTATATTCGGCATTGATCTCGGTTTCCGTAGGAAAAGGAAGTATCGTATCCGTAAATTCTTCTTTAGTCATTATATTTTTATAATTTGAATAAAATATATCAAAATCTTCATGCGAAGTATCTATTTTTTCAAAAAATCTGATTTCTCCGTCGTTTAATTTTATAGCCGTGTTTGAAATTGGACATTTTATCACGGATTCTAAGAATCTTCTTTCAAAAAAAATATTTTTGGGTATTTTGCCAATAGGAGAACGATAGCGTCCCTTTCTTTTAAACAATATGTTCATATGCTCAGGAGTACAATAATATGCTTCCTGCTGCGTTATTCCCGATATTAATTTTTCCGGATAATTTTCGAAAATTAGGGAATTAAGAGCTCCTGCTCCTGCTATATGGTCTTTATTATTATTTAAATCAGTTATGTTATTTTGGTTCAATACATTAGTAATGTTATCTAGAACTGCGGGAAGAATTTTTTCTGCGTCCCCTTCTATCGTTATATCTATGCCTTCTGCTACGATAATATCTTTATAATAGCCGTAAACTCCGGTTCCTCCGAGAACGTTAACGGTAAAAGGACTGTATTCTTTAACTTTAATAGCCGTCTGAAGTATTTTTCTTAATTTATCGGAACTCATTAAAGAAAGAAGGCATACATCGTAACGCATTACTGATTTTGAGTTTTTTGGATTATATTTGCTCGCGGTATTTTTAAATGCTTCGAGAAGCGTTTTTTCCGATGTAAAAAAATCTACTTCATAGCCTTTATTTCTCAAAAAAGAAATAAAAAAAAGGATAGGCGGGGCTTCTTTGGAATTAAAACTTTCATAATCTACGTAAAAGGCAATTTTATTTTTTATCTTTTTCGTCATTTAATTTTTTTAATTATTTTACTCCTATTCAGTAATTAGCTAACAATTATGCTGATATACTATAACTTTTAATACCTTTAGTCAATAATAAACTCTATAAAACTCTATTAATTTCCTTAACGGGGTATATATTTTTTAGCATGGATAATGGGTTAATATCTTTTCCGCTTCGCAGTCTTTCGCTTTCATTAATTATTGTATCTATTTTTTTTAGAAAATAAAGAATAACAACGCACCGTTTATTTAAATTTATAATTTCTAAGTTACTCTATTGACTTTTATTACTCCTTTAATAGATTTAATGCCGTCAATAATAGATTCCGCCTGTTTGTTGTCTCTCACGTCAATATCGAACAAATGAACCGCTCTTCCGTCTATAAGAGTTCTAACCTGAGCTTTTGATATATTCGCTCCTTTAGCAGATATCAAAGATGCTATATTGGCTAAAACGCCTTTTTTATCGTCGGTTATAATCCTTATTTTTGTTTCAAATAATTCTACTTTGGATAAATTTGATTTATTTTTGGAGGTTTCTTTCCAATTAACGCTTATAAGCCTGCTTTCGTCTATTCCTATTATATTTCTGCAGTCTATTTTATGAACTATAACTCCCCTTCCTCTTGAAATAAATCCTACTATATCATCCCCCGGTATAGGACGGCAGCATCCGGCAAGTTTATAAAGAAGACCGTCTCCAAGCGAAGAAACTATGGCATCGTTTTTTATAGAACTTGGCTTAATTTTTTGAATAATTTTATTTATTACGTTTCCTGTGGTTTTTGTAATTAAAGATAATTTATCGGACTTTTTATAATTTGGTATAACTAAAGAAAATATATACTGAGGTGAATATTTGCCGTAACCTAAGCCCGCAAACAGTTCTTCTTCGGTTTTTAATGAAAGTTTCTGCATCGTTAAAACTAATAATTCTTTAAAGTCTAAAGATTTATTTTCTAATTTTTTAAGTTCCTTTTCTAAATTTTCTTTGCCGGTGGCAATACTTAATTCTCTTTCCTCCTGTCTGACGTAATTTCTTATTTTCGATATGGCTTTTGAAGACTTTGCATATCTTAACCAGTCGCTTGAAGGATGATGTCCTTCTTTCGTTAAAATTTCTACTATATCGCCGTTTGAAAGCTTATACTTAAGAGGTACCATAACGCCGTTTACTATAGCTCCAGTAGTTTTGTCGCCGATTTCGGTATGTATGTAATAGGCAAAATCTATCGGCGTAGAATTTTTTGGCAACGCTATAACTTTTCCCTTAGGCGTAAAAACATAAACTTCTTCCTGAAAAAGATCGATCTTTACGCTGTCTAAAAATTCATGCGGGTCCTTAAGGTCTTTTTGATATTCCACAAGCTGTCTTAACCAGTTAAACTGCTCAAGGTCATCTTTTTCTAATTCCCTTATGTTTTCTTTATATTTCCAGTGTGCCGCTATGCCGTACTCGTCTATAAAATGCATCTCTTTAGTCCTGATTTGAATTTCTACTCTCATACCTTCGGGGCCGATTACCGTCGTATGTAAAGAGCGGTATAGATTTGCCTTAGGCATGGCAATATAATCCTTAATCCTTCCGGAAATAGGTTTCCAGATTGAGTGAACTATGCCCAGCGATTCATAGCATTCGGTTTCGTTATCAACTATTATTCTCAGCGCAAGTAAATCATAAATATCCTCAAAGCTGACGTGCTGTTCCATCATCTTCTTGTAGATGCTGTAAAAATGCTTTGGCCTTCCGTATATTTCTGCTTTGAGATTATGTTTTTCCAAGTATCCTTTAAGAATATCTGTAATTTTTTCTATATATTTCTCTCTTTCCGTCTTTTTTTTGTTTATTTTAAAAGATAAATCTTTATACGCCTGAGGATTTAAATATTTAAGAGAAAGGTCTTCCAGCTCGCTTTTTATAAAAAATATTCCGAGCCTGTTAGCTAAAGGCGCATAAATATCTAAGGTTTCCTGCGCTATTTTAATCTGTTTTTCTCTTGGAAGAGCTTCTAGTGTTCGCAAATTATGAAGCCTGTCGGCTAATTTTATAATTATAACCCTTATATCCTTAGCCATTGCGACTATCATTTTTCTGATATTTTCGGCTTCAAGCTCTTCTGAAGTTCTAAAGTTCAGTTTACCCAGCTTAGTCAGACCGTCGACTATAAAAGCGACTTCTTCGCCGAATTCGGATTTGATATCTTCTATCGTCGTTAAAGTATCTTCCACCGTATCGTGCAGAAGAGCGGAAACCACGGAAGCGCAATCCATCCTTAAACCGGCAACTATAGCGGCAACTTCGATCGGATGAGTAAGATAAGGCTCGCCGGACACTCTTTTTTGTCCCTGGTGCATTCTTTTGGAAAATGCATAAGCCTTTTTAAGCAGTTTAAATTTTTCGGTATGAATTTCTTCTATGCTTATATCGTCAAGAGTATTGATATTATTCCTAAAAAGTTCTATGATATTGTTTAAGGCGCTGAAATCGCCGGAGGGATTAACCGTTACAAGGTTTTCGTTTGGAATACTCATAAAAAAAATAAGTGGTTTATTTTACTTCCGCTGTTTAACGCCGACATATCCTTTCGCTATCTCCCTTAACGCTACAACGATAGGCTTATTTTTTGAAACGACTCTCGGCTCAGATCCTTCCATGATCTGCCTTGCCCTTTTTGCCGCTATTATTACAAGCGTAAATCTATTTTCCACGTTTCTTAAACAATCTTCGATAGTTACTCTTGCCATTTAAATTCCTCCATTTTAAATTTTGTCGTTTTCCGTTTAATGATAGTGCCAGAATTGAATTTAGGCACCGTAATATATTTATTATATCATTGTTTTAGGATTTAAGCTTTAAATTTATTCAAATTTTTACATCTCTCGGCTATTACGATAGATTTTAATTTGATATATGCCTCGTTTAAATCGTCGTTGGTAATAATATAATCGTAAAATTCTCCGTGCTTAATCTCTTCGTATGCAGTAGCCAGCCTTTTATTTAATTCGTCGCCGCTTAACCCGCCTCTTTTTTTTAATCTTTCTTTTAATACTTCGTAAGAAGGTGGAGTAATAAATATAGTTATTAAAGTACTGTTTTTTAAAGCGGCGCCCTTTTTGTTTTTGTATATTTTATTTAGCTTTTCCACTCCCTGAACGTCTATTTCCAATAAAATATCGCATAAAGAATCCGAATTGTAAACCGATTTGTATGCGGTACCGTATTTTTTACCGAAAACATTTGCCCATTCTATAAATTCATCGGATCCTATCATTTTATCGAATTCCGCATCGCTTATAAAATGATAGCTGACGCCGTCTATTTCGCCTTCTCTTTGCGCCCTGGTAGTAAAGGAAACGCTCGATTTTATATCTTTAAATTCTTTCAAAAGCATACTGCATAAAGTGGTTTTTCCGGTACCGGAAGGAGCAGACACCGCAAAAATTAAGCCCTTCGGCTTCCCGTCACCATGAAGCGATTCATTCTTAAAATCAATATTGTCGTTATCGTTATTCATTTTATATTTTGATATTTTAAAATTTTGCTCTTAATTAAGTTTGATGCTCTTTCCCCTCTAATCTCGCGATAATCGTAGAAGTATTAAGCGCCGAAAGGATGATGTGACCCGAATCGGTAATAATCACCGACCTAGTTTTTCTTCCTTCGGTGGCATCCACTAAATTATTTCCATCCTTTGCCGTTTCCCTGAGTCTTTTCATCGGAGAAGAACTCGGCGAAACCACCGCTACGACCCTGTTCTGTAAAACGACGTTTCCAAACCCTATATTTATAAGTTTTTGCATTTAAATAAAAATCAGATTCTATTTAATAAATCTCGTTTTATTATTTTATATTATTATATATATTACGCGAACGATTCTTTATTCCGCCGAAAATCCGAAAGCAGCAGTTCCTCTAACTCGTTGACGCCTACTGCATATGTTCCAAGCTGGGAAACCGCAATGCTTGCCGCGGCGTTTGCGATATAGCATGCATCGGAAATACAAGCTCCAACGCTTTTTGCAACAGCCAGCGTCGAAATAACCGTATCTCCGGCACCGGTAACGTCATAAACTTCTTTTGCGCGCGCTTTTAGGTGTAAAGGACTCCTTCCGTCGTTATAATAAAGCGACATGCCGGACTCTCCTCTTGTGATAAGCAGATAATCCGGTTTGACTTTTTTCATAACAGCCCTGCCCGCTTTTTCAAGCGTTTTTTCGTCCTTTATTTTAATGCCCGAACCGCCTGAAGTTTCATTTAAATTAGGTGTTAAGACTGAAACATTTTTATAGAATTTGAAATTTTCAACCTTTGGATCGAGAGCTATAAATTTATTTTTTTCTCTTAAAAAATTAACTAAACTAGAAAAAAAATTTTTCTCTATTAATCCCTTGCCGTAATCTGAAATTATTACTGCATCTATTTCGTCGGTAATATTTTTAATTCCTTCAAGAAGCCGCCTGTAAACAGAAGCATTAAATTTTCCGTTATCTTCCCTATCGAACCTGACGATCTGCTGATTGTGGGCAATTACTCTGGTTTTAATAATCGTTTGAAAATTTTTTAAAGTTAAAATATATGAACTATCGACATTGCCGATTAATTTTTTTAATATATCGCCGTTGTAATCATCTCCTACTACTCCGGCTATATAAACTTTTGCGCCGAGTTTAGCCACGTTGCCGACTACGTTGGCGGCTCCGCCCGGCATAAGCTTTTCCGACTTAACGTTAACGACCGGAACAGGTGCTTCGGGGGATATTCTGTTAACGGTTCCATATACAAAATGGTCGACCATGATATCTCCTATAACAAGTATTCTAGCCTGATTAAATTTTTTTACTATATCTATCAAATTTTTTGAAAACGGAATAGGCATTTTATCTGTTTATATTTTTATAAAAATTTCATAAATAAATTTATGGTTTTATCTGCGCAATTTTCGATGTTAAACCTTTCTTTAATAGTTTCTGCGGCAGAATCGGCAAGTTCTTTTAAACCTGGCCTATTATTATACACGAAAATTAATTTTTGATAAATAGCATTTATATCTCCTTTTTTAACCACATAACCGTTTTTGCCGTCTTCGACAACTTCCGGCATGCCTCCGACATCTGAAACGATTACTATTTTTTTCATAGACATAGATTCTAAAAGAGCAAGCGGAAGTCCTTCTTTCAGCGACGGAAAAACGACGACATCTAATTCGTTTAAAAAAGAAACTAAATTGCTGTCTACAAATCCTACAAAATATATGGAATTAAAAATATTTAAATCTTTAGCTCTTTTTATCAACGTCTCTTTAAGGCTGCCGGCACCGGCTATAAAAAACTTAGCTTCCGGTATTTTAATAAGAACGAATTTTGCTGCTTCGATGAATAAATCTACTCCTTTTTCGCGGGAAAGCCTTGCAATTATACCGACGTTAAACTGCCTTGCCGCATTGTCGATATTATGAAGATTATTATTGCCTGCATCCTCCGAAAAAAAATATTCTTTTCTCGCCGGAAGACCTTCCGCTTCTGGATTAAACTTTGAAATATCTATTCCGTTGTAAATAACGCCTAATTTTGTTTCATCCATCCCCTGAGATATTAGATTTTCTTTTACCGCATTAGATACGCATATAACATAATCGCAGTATTTATACTGCGCTTTTTTATTTAATCCATGAGCAGTGGAAATAGATTTTTTTTTTGCTATTTTTGAAGCTAATGCCCCGATAAAATTGGCTTTTGAAAGGTGAGTATGAATTATGTCGAAGTTATTCTTTTTTATAAAGTATGCAATTCTTAATATCGTAAACGGATTATATTTAAAATCCGTTTTTACTATCTTGAAATGCAATCCGCTTTTAGAAAAAAACTGCTCTACCGACAAATCAGGATTTTTATTGTTACCAGCAACTGCAGACAGAATAAAAACTTCATGCCCTTTTTCTATAAGTTTTTTAGATAAATTGACTACGTAATTCTCTGCCCCTCCAATATTAGACGGAGTAATAAATTCTAAAATTTTCACTGTAATAAGTAATTTATTGTTATTTACGTTATTCTAAGTTATTTTTTTTAAAACAGCTTTTATCTTTTTATATGCGTTGGAAGTTTCGTTTATCGAATCTTTTACTATTCTGTAAATAAGCATCTTGAAAAACTGTAAAGCGCCTTTTTTTTCCTTCATAAACGTTTTAAAATCGTCTATTTCCCAGTCTTGCTTTGAAGCAAGTTCTCTAAACGGCGCAGGATGAAAATCTACATTTTTTCTTTCAATTCTTTCAAGCCATCCAAAGTCTGAATATACATACTTATCGATGCGCGGGTCGTAATTTGAAACCCAGTTTTTCAGCCTGTTAATTATTTGAAAGTTATAAAGCCTTTCCATTTCTTTGTCTTTTTTATACATAGCTGCAGGATTTTTGGCTCTGCCGTAATGAAACATATTGACGTTCAAGGGCAAAGCATTTTTATTTTCCATGTTTATTTTGATACCGTTTATATCTTTAAAACCCATAGCATCGCCCCACGAAAAAACCGTTCCGTCGTTCCTAATAATTCTGACTTCTTTATCGTAAAAAAATCTTCTTTCCGACTGTTTAGCATAAGAAAAATAGCCTCCAAAGAAATGTATATAGTCGAAAACAAAGCCTTTAACGTTTTTATCGTTAATATTTTCTTCAAGAACGTGTAAAATCTTTTCATAATCTTTTTCGTGTATGCCTTCATCGCACTGTACGTAAAGTCCGTAATCTCCGGTAATATTTTTTATCGCTAAATTGGTTTTTTCGGATAAAATCGTTCCGCTTTTTTTTGTGATTTGCCAGTCGGATTCAATTAATTTAATTTTAGGATTTAAATCTTTCAATTTTTCAAGTTCATTTTTTGTTTGGTCTGCACTTTCGCACACGACTACGATAAATTCATCGACTAAAGGAAGCGCCGACATAATAGATTCTTTAAACGGATAACCCATCAATATGCCGTTTCTTATAAAAGTAAAACCGGAAATTTTCATTTTTTTATTAAGCTAAATAGTAAATATACTATATATGGTTTAAATATTTTTATTCTATTTTTTAAAAATTAAACTTTAATGGGAACTCAATAAGCAATAGTATCCTTTTATAAGGTCTTCGTATAAAATATTATTCAGACAATCGGGATATCTTTTAATTTTATAGTCTTGCGTATCGCATAGATTTTTAAAGCAGTGACAGCATCCTATTTTTTTGTCTATTATGAATACTTTATCCGACATAGGAGCGCAGACCGCGGGGTCTGTAGAGCCAAATAATGCTATAGTCGGAACTTTAAGTGCCGAAGCTAAATGCATAGTTCCGTTATCGACCGTTACTGCTAATTTAGAAAGATAAATTAATCCGCCTAGGGCATGTATATCGGTTAAACCCGTTAAATTAACGCTCATATGTTTATTTTCAATCTGATAGTATATCTCTTTGGAAATATCGATATTTTTTTTGCTTCCGGTAATTATTACGAAATATCCTTCTTTGTTCAAGAAGTCCGCAAAAACCGAAAATAAGTAAGGCGGCGCTTCCTTAGACTTCCTTGTAGAACCTGGAGAAAATAAAGCTAATTTAAAATTTTCGACCGTTATCTCCGTTCCGTATCCGTTAAAAGAATTTTGAAGAATATTTTTAGCATTTTTTATATCGCCGTCTTCTATATCGTAAACATAATTTTTGTTAAAATATTTATTGCTTGCATTAATATAAAACGGTTCGACAAATTTTAAAGATTTATCTATATTATTTATTTCTCCGTCAAATTTTATGCGGTAGCGTAAAAAAAAATTATTTAAAAACTTTTCCTGTCCCGCCTGTTTATCGGAAAGCAAAAATCCAATTATAGAAAACTTTAAAGAAGTAAGAAAATTAAGGCATATATAAAATCTACTTCCGTTTGTTTTATTAATATTTCTAAGTGTCAAAAATAATTTAAAAAAAGTCGCAATACCTTTTATACCGCTAAATTTATCCGTTTCTATTATTTTATAAATATCTTCGTTTCTTCTCAAAACAGCGGAAGCGTTTTTAGAAACGACCGCTACGATCCTGCTCTCAGGAAATTTAAGCTTCAAAGCCCTTATTGCCGGCGTAATAGTTAATACGTCGCCGATATAATTATGCCCGAATATCAGAATATCTTTCATGTTTTTTTAAATAATCCTTTTTAATTATATCGAATACCTTGTCGGGAGTAATTCTTTTCATACACAATACGCATTCGGTCGAATTTTTATCGTCTATTTTATTAAGAGGACATTCTTTTTTAAAACATGGAATACATATAAGATTGTCTCTTAATACGCTAAAATTTTTTCCGACCGGTCCCGTTAGTTCAGGATCGGTCGGACCGAATAAAGCTATAGTTTTAAGACTGTCTATCGAAGCCGCAACATGCATTAGTCCAGAATCGGGCGTTATAAAATAATCCATTTTAGATAAAAGTTCTTTCGTCTGTTTAAGCGTCGTTTTTCCGACTGCGGAGGCGGCATTTTTACCGTTTAATGCCTGCAATATTTCATCCGACAAATATTCTTCCCCTTTGCCGCCAAATATTATTATGCGTATATTATCGCCGAATAAATCCAGTAATCGCCTTGAAATTTCTATAAAATATTTTACCGGCCATCTTTTAGTTTTCCATGTTCCAGTAGGATTTAAGCCTATAAATATTTTGTTTTCAATATTTTCAAAACTGTTTTTTAAGAAATCATCGGCAAATTTTTTATCCTCCGGCGAGGTAGTAAGGAGAAGCTCAGGTTTATCTATTTTTGCTCCGCCGCTGTTTTCGGCCAAAAAAAGATAAAAATTTACGGCATGCTCAAGCGGCCTTCCCTGCCTTACTATCTTTCTATTGCATAAAAATCCTAACTTTGCATATTCTTCATAATATCTGACCGGAGCGCCGCTTAAAAAAGAAAAAATAGACGTTCTATCGACTCCCTGCAAATCGATAACTATATCGTAGCGAAAACTTCTGATTTTTTTTATTAACGACAAATAATCCCTAAATTTAAAATTTTTTTTATCTATAACTAGAACCTCGTCGATGTTTGGATTTAAAAGGGCAATATCTTTAGATTTATCTTCGATAAGCCATGTGATAAAACTGTCCGGATAGCCTTTTCTGATAGACTCTATAGCAGGGGTCGCAAGAAAGCAGTCTCCTATCGAACTTAATTTTATAATAAGTATATTCATAAATCTTCACATGTCATATATTTTTATAATTAACTCAATAACAATAATTTATACCTATGCTTATGCAAAAATAAAATAAATTAATAAAAAAGCCTGACTTTAAAAATCTTTCTTTTAAATTTAAAAAAATCGGTATTATGCCTTATAGCGACTCTTTTTAACGCAAAAAAATCTGCTCCATTTTTGACTATGCCGGTTTTAGTAATACATGCTCCTTCGAAACCTGCTTTTATGGCAATAGATTTAACGTCATCGTTATAGTCGCCGTATGGATATGCAAAAAAATTTATTTTAATATCAAGGAGTTCTTCTAATTTTTTTTTGGAGTCTGATATTTCATCGAAAGCTTTTTCTAAAGGAATTTGGGTAAGATGCGGATGAGTTACGGTATGAGCGCCGATTTCTATACCGTATTCCGTCAGTTCCTTAAGCTCCGATACGCTTAACATTTCGTCTTTATTTTCTCCGTTTTTAATATCCCACTCGTTAACTCCGCCTGCAAGTCCGGAAACCATAAAAACCGTAGCATTTACCTCATTATCGCGCATTATTTTAAATCCGTTTGAATAAACGGATTTAGAGCCGTCGTCAAACGTTATAGCTGCATATTTATTATTATTGTTTATTATTAAAGTCTCGCTAATATCGTTGAGCCGCCCGTTTTTTTTATTTTCATCCGCGTAATAATAATCATAGATATTTTTTAATTCGGATAACGATAAAAAAGAATAACCGACATTTTTCAAATATTTAATCTGCCTGTCGAAATTTTCTTCGGCAACATATAAGCCAGGAAATTTGGCGTTTTCTGGATATTTTCCTATCTTATGATATAAAAGAATAATAAATTTTGGTTTTTTAATCATATCTTGTTTATATTATACTATAATTATAAATTTTTTAAATTCAAATTGTAAATTATTTAAAAACATTATAAGATATTTATAAGGGAAAGAATATTTAAATATGACTGAAAACATAGATTATAAAAATTATAGCTTCAAAAGTTCCAGGACTACTTTGTCTATCGTAATTCCTGCTTACAACGAAGAAAATAGAATTAAGCAGACCATTGTCGCATTAAGGTCTTACCTTAAGTCGAAAAAATACTCCTACGAAATAATTGTAGTAGATGACGGAAGTAGCGACGGAACGTTAAACATGCTTAAAGATTCTTTATCGACCGATTTAAGGGTAATAACTATTACGAAAAGCGGCAAAGGCGCAGCCGTTAAGGAAGGAATACTTTCCGCAAACGATGAAAACGAATACGTTTTTTTTATGGACGCGGATCTTTCAACTGGAACGGATGAGATTGGCAATTTTATAGACATTTTTAAAAACGAACCTGAAACCGACGTTATAATAGGTTCGCGATATCTTCCCGAAGGCGCAGTCATAATTCAGCCGCCTTTCAGAAATTTAGTAGGCAGAACATTCAGTTTTATTAAATCCAAATTGCTCGGAATTAATTTTTTCGATTCGCAATGCGGATTTAAAGCTTTCAGAATGCGGACGGCAAAAAAGATTTTTGCAAAATCGGAAATTAAAGGTTTTTCTTTCGATGTGGAAATACTATATATAGCTTTATTAAATAATATAAAAGTTAAAGAAGCCAGCGTAAACTGGCGGCATAAACCCGGAGGACACGTTAATTTAATCGCCGATTCCATGCCTATGCTTATAGAGCTTTTTCAAATATTTATAAATAAAAACAAATATTTTTTATAATTAGAATGTCCGTCTTAAGATATAATTAAACAATAGACAGTCAGCCCGCCTCTACGATGATTTTTAAAAAATTAGACAAATCCTTTTACGTTCGCGGCGATACCGTTAAAATAGCAAGGGAACTGCTCGGAAAATATTTAATGACCGATATAGACGGCAAAGGCTTAACCGGAGGAAAAATAGTCGAAACTGAAGCCTATCTCGGAGCTATAGACAAAGCGTCGCACGGTTACGGAAACAAAAAAACGGAAAGAAATAAAAATTTGTACAAAGAAGGCGGCTACTCATACGTTTACTTTATATACGGAATGTATTACCTTTTTAACGTAGTCACCGGAAAAGAAAATTTTGCCGATGCGGTTCTTATAAGGGCAATAGAACCTGAAATAGGCATAGATATTATGCTGGAGCGAAGAAATAAAAATTTGAAAATAAAGAATAAAGAAAACACAAAAAGAATTACTTCCGGCCCTGGTCTTTTAACCGTAGCGCTTGGAATAAATTTAAAACATAACGGCATTCCGATTTGCGAACAGAATATTTTAAAAAATAAAGGCGAAAAGGACGGCAGTTTAGAAATATGGCTTGAAGACAGAAATATAAATATCGGCGAAGATTTAATAATTTCGACGCCAAGAATAGGGGTGGATTACGCCGCCGAACATGCAAAATTGCCTTACAGATTTAAAATAAAAGATAATGGATGGGCAAGCAGATAGGGACTTTAATTAAACGTAAGTCAGCCATTTTTCATATTTTTTATTTCCGCCCTTGACTATATCAAAAAATATTTTTTGGAGCTCTAATGCAATTTTACCGGCTTTTCCTATTCCTATACTCCTGTCGTCTATCTCTCTTACCGGAGTAACTTCGGCGGCGGTTCCAGTTAAAAATACCTCGTCGGCGATATAAAGTTCGTCCCTCGTCACTCTTTCTTCCTTAATAGTCAAACCCATTTCTTTGCTCATAACCTCTATAACGCTGTTTCGAGTAATACCGGGCAAAACTGAAGACAGCGGAGGAGTTTTAATATAACCGCCGGAATAAATAAAGATATTTTCTCCGCTTGCTTCGCAGACAAATCCTGAAGTATCAAGCATTATAGCTTCGTCGCACCCCGCGCTTACGGCTTCTTTTTTGGCAAGAATTGAATTTATATACTGACCGGTCGATTTAGACATACCCATAAAAGTATTGACGTGAAATCTTGCATATGAAGAAACCTTAGCTTTAATGCCGTTTTTTAACGATTCTTCACCGAGATATGCCCCCCAGTACCATGCCGAAACCGCCACCTTAGTATCGTAATTTTTCAGGAATATGCCTAATCCTCCGCCGTCACCGATGAACGCTATCGGCCTGATATAACATTCTTTGAATTTATTTACCTTTACGATTTCTATAATAGCCTTTTTAATTTCCTTCTTTTCATATGGAATAGGCAGTTGAAGAATATGGCAGGAGTCGTAAAGTCTGTCTATATGTTCGTCCAACCTGAATATTGCGGAACCTTTCTTTTTTGTTTCATAGCATCTTATGCCTTCAAAGGCACCCAAGCCATAATGAAGGGAATGGCTGTTTACGGAAACTTTTGCATCTTCATAATCTAAGAATTTTCCGTCCATCCATACTTTTGAACCTTCAAATGGACTGCCATTTTTTTTACCTGCCGTTTTTTTGTCTTTCATGATTTTTCGCTCTTTTAATTTTTATTTTTATTTATATTTTATTGCGGTTAGTTAATAAAACTAATTCAATTTATTTTTTTTATTTTTATTACTTAATATATATTATCGTTATCGTTAATAGTATATAAATAACGGCTGTTGGAATTATAAGTGCTTATTATATTATCATTTAAGGAAAACGTCCGCAATAGATTTTTTATAATCCGGATATAATACGCCTTTTTCGGTTATTATGGCGGAAACGTATTTATTAGGCGTAACGTCAAAAGCATAGTTAGCCGCTTTTACGTTTTCCGGCGCTATTCTTTTGCCGAATATAGAAACGACTTCGTTAACGTTGCGCTCTTCTATCGGAATTTCGTCGCCCGATTTAATATTAATATCGATAGTGGAAAGTGGCGCCGCAACATAGAACGGAATATTATTTTCTTTAGCAAGGACAGCAACCTGATAAGTGCCTATTTTATTGGCAACGTCGCCGTTGGAAGCTATCCTGTCCGCACCGACTATGACTGCATTTATCCCGCCTTTCCTCATTAAAAGACCTGCGGAATTATCCGCTATAAGAGTGACCGGTATTCCGTCTTCCATTAACTCCCAAGTCGTAAGTCTTGCGCCTTGAAGGAAAGGCCTCGTTTCGTCGGAAATTACAGATATTTTTTTGTTTTCTGAAACGGCCGCCCTGATAACGCCGAGGGCAGTTCCATAACCGGCGGTAGCCAACGCTCCTGCGTTGCAGTGGGTAAGAACGTTGTATCCGTCTTTTAAAAGAGCGGCTCCATGCTTTCCCATATTTTTGTTAATTTCTATATCTTCGTCGTAAATTTTGACGGATTCATTTCTTATGCGGTCAACTAATGTATTTAAATCCGAATTATTATTTTCTTCGTCTAAAACAAGCCTTTTAATCCTATCTATCGCCCATCCGAGATTTACGGCAGTGGGTCTTGCAGAGAACATAAAATCGGTCATATCGAAAAATTTTTTATTGAAAGATTCGTAGTCTTTTACTTCCGGCGATTCAAGCAAAGATTTAGCTCCTAGATATAAACCGAAAGCGGCGGAAACTCCTATTGCAGGAGCGCCTCTGACGAGCATATCTTTTATTGCATCGTAAACTTCTTTATAAGTTTTTAATTCGACGTAAATTACTTCAAGGGGGAGTTTTCTCTGGTCTATCATTTCGACTACATCGTCGTCTCTTAATTTTAGGGTGTAAAAAGCCATTTTTTCAGCCTCCGAATAAAACTTAAATGTTTTATTTATTTTCTTCTATATATTTGCGCAATATCTCGTTAGCTTTTTTAGGATTAGCCTTACCTTTAGTTTTTTTCATGATTTCGCCGACGAAAAAACCGAACAGTTTGTCTTTTCCGCCTGCAAGGTCGGTAAATTCTTTCTGATTTTCGGCGGCTACCTGTTTTACTATAGCTTCTATGCCTTTGTCATCCGAAACTTGAGCAAGATTTTTTTCTTTAACTATTTCAGAAGCACTTTTACTGGATGAAAGCATTTCGGCAAGTACTATTTTACCGGTATTTCTGTTTATACTTCCTGATTCTACTGCCGTTATCAGCTCAAGAAAATTTTGAGCGTCAACCGGTCTTCTTTCTCTTGATTCTTTTAATTTTAATTCGGAAAGAAGTTCGTTTATAACCCAGTTTGCTAATTTTTTTATCTCTATTCTACCTGAGTTTTCTTTAATTAAATCTTCAAAATAATCGGCCATATCCTTATCTTGAGTGAGTACTTCCGCATCGTACTCGGTAAGTTTATACTCCGAAACATATCTGCGCCTTTTTTCTGCAGGAAGTTCCTTAATAGAATTTTTTATTTCGTTAATGAATTCTTCGGAAAGAACTAACGGCGGCAGATCAGGCTCTTCAAAATATCTGTAATCATGTGCTTCTTCTTTGCCCCTCATAGACCTTGTAATATTTTCCTTGGAATCGTACAATCTTGTTTCCTGAATTACTTTTCCGCCGTTTAATATCAGGTCTATCTGTCTTTCTATTTCATACTCGATGGCTTTCTCCACGAATTTAAAAGAATTTACGTTTTTAATTTCCGCCCTTGTACCAAGTTCCGCATCGCCTTTCCTTTTGACCGAAACATT
>JAJZLA010000246.1 GCA_021803845.1 bacterium
AACCGGCACCATTCTGTTCCTGTATAGAATTATACCGAGATGAGCTGCTTTTTTTGAAAAAATACTAACCGGAGTTTTATATTTTATAATCTCGTTAATATTTAAAGCCGGAATGCCGTAAAAAGAATTTCCCGCAATAAACGTAAAATAAGAAACTTCTTTTTCAAGGTCAAAATAAGGAATTGGCTGAACGCTTTCCGCCTGCATTTGAAAATTTGCAGGCTTCTGCATTGCCGTGAAGTTATCTACAGTAGTCTTTGATACTATATGTATATCGGGAGTTTGGTTTTCCGATGCGGGATTTAACGGAGAAAATTCAGGCTCGGCCGTAAGCATCCTTTCTACCGGATAGGATAATATCTGAGCCGTCTGCTTTTCTGCATCAACGTTTTCTCCGTTTTTTTTATCTAAAAGGTCGTCTATCCACGGAGTAACTATATCGGAACCTGCAGCTTTCACAAATTTTAAATCAAATAAATTATAAGTGTTATTCATATCTTGCCTTCCTCCCCCGATCCGACGGAACTGTTAAAACCGTCTATTATTTCCCTTGCTACGTTAATATAGTCCATAGCGCCTCTTGCATGCACGTCGATATAAGTAAGAGGCTTTCTGAGCATGCTTGCGTCTTTAAATCTGGTATCTATGTTAATTATACTATGAAAATGCGTATTTTTATATTTATTTTTAAAGTATTCAAGAGATTTCAAAGATGAATTCGTCCTTTTATCGAACATAGTAATTAAAAGCCTGTAAGAACATTTATAGTCGAGAGCCTTTTCTATTTTATCTATCGTAGAAAGCAGAAGCTCGACACCCCTGATCGATAAAAAATCGGACATTACGGGAACTATAATTTCATCGCATGCCGCTACGGCGCTTATAAGCAGAACGCTCAACGCAGGCGAAGAATCTATTAATATATAGTCGTAATTACCGTAGAAAAACTTTAATTTCTCTTTGAGCCTTAAACCGCCGCCTTTAGAGTTTGAAAGTTCCGCCTCTATTCTCGCGAGATTTATATTGGAGGGTATAAGGTCCAAGCATCCCCCGTTTTTAAGCCTATACTTATTGATAAGAACGTCTGCCGGATTTATAGAATCCGACATTATAAGGTTTGCGACGGAATATTCAAGCTTTTCCGGCTCGACGGCAAGGTGATTTGTAAGGCTTGCCTGGGGGTCTAAATCTATCAAAAGTACTCTGCATCCGAAAACGGAAAGGGAACTTCCAAGCGTAATAGTCGTAGTAGTTTTGCCTACTCCTCCCTTCTGGTTTGCGGTTGCAAAGATATACGGAGATTTCATTTAAATCACTTTATCATGCCTTCTATAAGTTTATGCTCTCCGGTCGTAAATATCTTGTCTATATCTAAAAGTATTATCAGTCTTTCGTCAAGTTTCCCGACGCCTTTAATGTAGTCGGAATCAAGACCGGCTATTAACGGCGGAGGCGGCTGTATAGTCGAAGAGTTAATCCTTAAAACTTCCGACACGCTGTCCACTATTAAACCGATAGTTTTATTCATTATGTTTACTACGATAATTCTGGTTTCTTTAGTCGCTTCTTTAATTTTAAGATGGAATTTCTTTCTTATATCCACTATAGGTATAACCCTTCCTCTTAAATTGATTACGCCTTCTACAAAATCGGGAGCTTTTGGAACTTTTGTAATTTCGACTACCCTGTTTATCTCCTGAACTTTTAAAATATCCAGCGCAAATTCTTCATTGCCCAATTTAAAAGTAACTAGCTGGACTATTTCGTCCGATGAAGAATGTTCCTCTGCGGAAACTGCACTTTTTTTATTTTCCGTTTCCATAAATCCCGTTCCTCCTAAAATTATGTATATTCAATCGATAATATAAATTATCAGCACTCCGTCTCTTTAATAATTTGGTCGGATATTTTATATATCGGCAGAATCGAATCGGCAATGCCGGCATCCACTACTGCTTTCGGCATACCGTAAACGACGCACGTAGCTTCGTCCTGCGCTATTGTCCTGCCGCCGCTCTCTTTAATTTTTTTCATGCCGGTAAGACCGTCTGAACCCATGCCGGTCAGTATGACGCCGAGAGCCCTGCCGGGATATAATTTTGCGACCGATTCCATCATAACAGAAACCGACGGCCTGTTAATAAGGTCTTCGGGCTCCGTAGAAAGCGAAATTTTATAACCTTCCCTTAAGTCTTTAACTAAAGTCAAATGCTTATCTCCAGGCGACAGATAGGCGTTTCCGGGTTTAATTATTTCTCCTCCGGATGCTTCTAAAACTTTTATGCGGGATAAAGACGAAAGCCTTTCTGCGAAAGAACCCGTAAACGCTTTAGGCATATGCTGGACTAGAATAATTGGCACAGAGAAATCTCCAGGAATTTTCGGTATAACGTCCTGCAGAGCTTTGGGTCCGCCGGTAGAAGAACCTATGGCAACTATATCTATTTTACCGCCGTTTTTGCGGATACAGGAAGACTCAATCGGCGATCTTTCCGGCTTAATTTTATTAGTCTT
Source organism: bacterium (assembly GCA_021803845.1). Next base: position 2,515 of record JAJZLA010000246.1, read on the forward strand.
AGGTTCTGCCTCATGCTTTTCCGTTTTTCTGAAAAAATATTTTTTTGCCGTTATAGCCCTTATTTTATAAACTAAATCGTCTTTTAATTTTAAAATATTAAGCGATACGTTAGAAAGATTTTTCGGGATATAATCGGCTGCCCCTATATCTAAAGCGTCTAATGTTTCTTTGGCTCCGTCCTCCGTCAGCGAACTAAGCATTATGACCGGCAAAGGATGTTTCTCCATAATTATCTTAAGGGCGGTAAGTCCGTCCATAACTGGCATTTCTATATCCATAGTAACTATATCGGGCTTTAACTCTTGTATCTGCCATATTCCTTCCTCGCCGTTTTTTGCCATTCCTACGACTTTAATATCGTCGACATCGTCGAAAAAAGAACTTATAGCCCTCCTCATAAAAGGCGAATCGTCGACTATTAAAACCCTTATAGGTTCGGTCATAAATTTAAAGCTCCTTTCTTAAATGATTTTTATCGAAATATTTTATTTACTTAAAATTACCTTAACTTATCTTATGCTGACGGCATCTATCATAGACGCAACGTCGATAATTAAAACTACTTTGCCGTCTCCGGTGATGGTAGCGCCGGAAATACCTTTGTACCCCAATTGGTAATCTCCAAGCGATTTAATAACAACTTCTTCCTGTCCGAAAAGGTCGTCCACTACTATGCCTATTTTTTTCTCGGCAAGCGCGACTACTACCACGTAAATTTCCCTGTCGGAAGATTTAGCGTTTACGGAAGAAACAGTGCTTTCGGTTACGCCAAACTCTTCTCCGAGCCTCAGTAAAGAAAGTACCGATTTTCGTAAATTGATGACCTCGTGCTTATCTATAGTCTGTATGGTCGATTCTTTGATTCTTAAAGTCTCCACTACCGAATTTAAAGGTATAGCAAATACTTCGTCGCCGATGCCTACTATTAAAGTCTGTATAATTGCGACCGTAAGAGGAAGTTTTAATATTATAGCCGAACCATGTCCGGGAGTAGAATTAATTTCTATAATACCGTTAAGTTTCTGAATATTTGTCTTAACGACGTCCATTCCTACGCCTCTTCCAGATATTTCGGTAGCTTTGTCCTTTGTGCTGAAACCGGGAGCAAAAATAAGATTTAAAGCATCTTTGTCGGAAAGACCCGCCGCGGTTTTTTCGTCTATTACTCCTTTTTCTACTGCTTTTCTTTTTATTATTGCGGGGTCCATTCCTTTGCCGTCGTCTATAACCGATATAATAATGTAATTGCCCTCATGCTCGGCGCCTAACTTTATAGTTCCTTTTTCCGGTT
>JAJZLA010000247.1 GCA_021803845.1 bacterium
AAATCTCCTTCTTTCAAAGAAATTGATTTTATTCTGGCTTTCTGCGAATCGTTAAGGCAGTCGCATTTTCCGGTATTGCAATTTTCGATGCTTTTTTCCATATCGCTTTTTTTAACTTCCGCGGAATTCAATTCGACGAGCACCCCGTTTTCCAGATTTTTTATATCGACGACCGCCTCTTTCGGGGTCGTTTTTTTGGCGCTTCCGGAACCGCATCCGCAAGAATTCATATTGTTTCCAGACATTTATACCTCCTTGTTTGATTAATTGAACTTTTTAAACGTGCACGATTTAGTTCAATTTATATTATAGTTTTATTATATAAAAATATTTTTATATAGTCAAGCTAAATATAAAAAAAAATTTATATAATATATAATATTTTTAACTAAAGCCGATATAATCTATTTTTGCCATAGTATCTTATTAAATTCAAGCGATGCAACAACATCAGGGTGGTTTGGAATAATCCTGATAACATAATCTCGCTCGGAAATTAACGCGGGTATGTCAGATTCATAAACAAACCCGTTTATGGCTCCTTTAATAATTTTAGAGATTTTCATATCCGTAATAAAAGATTTTCCGTTTAAAATTCTATAAATCTGAACCTTTACGTCTTCAGGTTCGATTGCGCCGAGCCATACCGTGCATTTCACGTTATAAATATCGTTCGTTTTTTCAAATATAGGCGTTGCAAAATGTATCCCTTCCCAGTTAGAACTCAATCTGTTTTCCCATTCGACTATTTCTTTCGACAACCTGCTGTTTTCAGCATTTCTTTTTTCATAATTTTCAGACAAAGGTAGATAGGCTTGCTCAATATATTCTTTCATCATTCTGTAAGTAGAAAAAGCAGGTGTTAAGTCCGCCATGCTTTGCCTAATTTTTTGCACCCATTTTACGGATATGCCGTTTTTATCCCTGTTAAAAAATTCGGGTATAATATTTCTTTCCAATACGCCGTAAAGGGATTCTGCATCGGCCGCGTCATCGTTAAAATATTGCACTGTTTCTGATTTTTCTCCTATTTTCCATCCCACGTTATCATTGTATGCTTCACCCCACCAGCCGTCTAATATAGAACAATTCAAACCCCCGTTTGAAAGAATCTTCATTCCGCTTGTACCGCTTGCTTCTAAAGGCCTTCTCATACAGTTAAGCCAGACATCTATACCGCCCGTCAGTTTTTGTGCAATATCCATGTCGTAATCGAGCAAAAAATATACTTTATCGTCAACCTGCATATCCGAAGCGAATTCTATCCATTCTTTAATATATTCTTTTCCGCTATTATCGCTTGGATGAGCCTTTCCTCCTATTAATATAATTACCGGATAATCATTGTTGGATAGAATGCCTTTTAATCTGTTTTTATCAAACAGCAGTAAATTAAGCCTTTTATATTCCGCAAATCTTCGGGCTATGCCTATATACATAGCGTTAGGGTCTAGGAATAACCGTTTTTTGGTCAAATTACAGCATACCTGCATTTTATTCATATGTTTTTGAATCTCGTCTATCATATAAAGTTTATTCTTCATTTTAAATTCCCATATTTCTGAATCGGATGCTTGTAAAATAAATTCTGAATTTTCTCGCGAAAATTTTTCATGATTTGGCAGTCCTTTTGAAAATTTAGTCCAAAAATCGTCGGATATTTCAGAAATCCATGTGGGAGTGTGAATTCCGTTTGTAATATGGCCGACCGGGATTTCATCTATCGGCCATCTTGGAAATAAATCCGCAAATAAATTTTTGCTTACTTTTTCATGAATTTTGCTTACTGCATTCACATAATTGCATCCTCTGATTGCCAAATAAGCCATATTAAACGGTTCAGCAGCATCGTCAGGATTTTTTCTGCCTAATTTTAAAAAGTCGTCAACGTTTATATTGCACCGCTTAATGTAAGAATGCAGATAATGTCCTATAAGCGACGAGTCAAATAAATCGAATCCGGCGGCTATTGGGGTATGTGTTGTAAAAATGTTACCGGCTCTTGTAGAAGCAAGTCCTTCGTAAAAATTTCCGGAATTATTTGTCTTCATCCAGTCGTATATTCTTTCTAAAACTACAAAAGCGGCGTGACCTTCATTTAAATGGCATAAATTAAAATCTATATTTAATGTTTTAAGCAGTTTAAAACCGCCTATGCCGAGAACCATCTCCTGAAGCAATCTGATTTCTCTGCCCGCTTCATAAAGGTCGCCGGTTATTCCTCTATCGATAGGGAGGTTTAAAAGAACGTTGGAATCCAAAAAAAATAATCTGGTTTTTCCGATTTTAGCGTACCAAACTCTCAAAGTCACGGCTCTTTCCGGCAAATCCACTACTATTCTTATCCATTCTCCTGATTTGTCCCTAAGAGGAGAAATGGGAAGAGCATGCGGGTCGTTATAAGGATATACTTCATTCTGCATTCCGTAACTGTCAACTATTTGATGAAAATAACCTTTCTGGTATAACAAACCTATGCCTATAACGGGAACACCCATATCTTCGGCAGTTTTCAAAAAATCTCCGGCCAGAATTCCGAGTCCGCCCGCATAAAGAGGCAGAGATTCGTCTAATCCGAATTCCATGCTGAAATAGGCTATATTTTTTATTTTATTATTCGGATATTTTTCATCAAACCATTTAGGTGAATTATCTAATTTTTTCCATTCTTCTTTTATTCCGTTAAGATTTGTCAAAAATTTCCGCCCTTCTTTAAGTTGGTTTAAATAATCTAACGGAACGGTTTGAATTACCGGGTAAGGATTATGAGTTAAATCCCATAAATACGGGTCGAGCGCTTTAAAAATTTCATCCGCTTTATGGTTGTATGTCCATCTTAGGTCAAAAAATAATTCGGATAGAAATTTAAAGTCCGAAGGCAAAACTCTTGTGGAAAAATTCTGCGCCATTGTTTTCTCCTAATTATTATTTATTATAAAGAGAAAATTTTTCTATAACCGTCCTTAAAAGCACTTTCGACTCGTCGTCGTTATTTTTAGCTTTAGTCAAAATTTCGGTTAAATTATTTTTAAGGTCAATATTGTTTATGCCTGATATAAGTTCTTCAGCTTTTGCCGTATCTACCGAAAAAATATTATCGGCGTCTTTTTCTCCCATTAATTGCTGAAATAATTTTATAAGAGGATTTTCGTTCATTACTTCATTATTCTTTTCAATTAATTTTATTAGCGAAGAAGACATATAAGACGCTATTTCTTCGATATCTTCCTCTTTGAGTCTATTCAAGGCCGTCCTGACCTCCGCAATAGCATGCTCGGGAATAGTTATCTTGCTTATATCCCTGCCTTCGCCTCCCATGCTCAAAAAAAATTGTATATAAGTTAAATCCAGAGCAAAAACCCTGAAAAAATAATTCGTCTTTTCCTGATTGATATAAAAGTAATAAGTAAGACCGAAATAGGTGGAAGAAATAAAAAATTTGTTCAACGTATCTCTTGGGAATGAAAGGTCTAAATTTTTTATAATTTTTGCTTCAGAATTATAATTGGCTTTAATAACCGTAAAAATAGATATTAAGTTATTAAGCAGTCCGTTAATTGCTATTAAATCGGTTTTTATATCTTCGGATGCCTTATGTTCGCTCGACTGCACCCTCAAACCTATAAATATAGCTATGACGGCGGCAAGCACCGCAAGGGAAGAAGTAAGCGAAGCGCTGACTTCGCCGCGCGCCTCCCACAAATTCGGGTGCTTATAGTCCATGAACAAAAGAATTAAAGACAGTATCACCGAAAATAAACTTATTACTACTACGAATATTCCCAACTGCCACGCGTCTA
>JAJZLA010000248.1 GCA_021803845.1 bacterium
CCTGCGCCTTAACTTAATTTTAAGTTCATTTTCTATAAAATCCGCAACGAAACCCATTTCGTTGCACCTGCAAATCTCCGAATCTTCTATTATTATCTCGGAAATAGGATTTCTTCCGACTAAAACGGAATCCATAACGTCCTCGTTCCAGTAGTCCGTTACCGATAAAATGTTGGCAATAATTCTTTTAATCTGGGCACAATAAGCTTTAGGAAGTATATTATCGGTGGGCTCGGTAATAAGCCGGTCAACTTTATACATATCGAGCGACAAAATAACCGCGCTTTTTTTTATTAATTCCTCCATAACTTCTCTGGGAGGAATGCCTATGATTCCTATAAAAGGCTTGTCTTTAGCGTTTTTAAGGAAAGACTGCTCTTTTCCTTTTACGAATCCGTGCCTCGTTAGAACCATATCCTGCGCGGGTTCATAATTCTTATTTTCGTTTCCGCCGTTTTCCAATTTAAACGCACCCCGGCTTTCCCTATTAAATTGCTTATAAATTATCTTATAGGATTTTAAAGAATTAATAAATGACTTTTGTCACAAAAATTAACAGATATCGCAGACGAACTCTTCAGCAGCTGTAGCCGCCAAAGCGCCTTCGCCGACAGCCGTAGCTACCTGAAGCAACTTTTTGGAATGGGCGTCGCCCGCGCAGAACACGCCGGGCATTGACGTCATCAAGGTAAAGGGGTCGGTTTTTATAAAACCGTATTCATCTTTATTGATATTTTTTAAAAAAGATGTCTGAGGATTTATTCCTATGAAAATAAAAACGCCCTTAACCGGAATGGTTTTTCTTTCCTTTGTTTTAAGGTTTTCTATGGTTATAGATTCAACGGTCTTATTGCCGTTTATGGAAACAGGCGAATGTTCCAATTCCATTGAAATGTTTTTTGCGTTATGCAGTTTTTCCTGTATTATTTTTTCGGCCCTGAACTCTTTTCTTCTATGAACCAAAACTACGGATTTAACGATTTTCGTCAGATAGTTGGCTTCTTTTAATGCAGCGTCTCCGCCTCCCACAACCGCAATATCTTCATCCCTAAAAAACGGACCGTCGCAAGTCGCGCAATACGATACCCCCTTCCCGGTAAATTCCCTTTCTCCAGGGATATTCAGCCTTTTCGGAGACGCTCCTACAGTTATTATAACAGTCTTCGCCTTATAACTTTCGTTAACGCCCCTTAAGGTTTTATATTGTCCGTCATCGGTTATATCTTTTATTTCGTCGTATATAATATTTAATCCAAGACCTTTAGCGTGCTCTTCAAATTTTTGCATAAGAGCCGCTCCTGAAAGAGAAGGAAATCCCGGGTAATTTTCTATATTATCGGTAAGGGCTATCTGTCCGCCTACCGCTATTTTTTCTATTAAAACAATATTAAGACGGGCTCTAAGAGCGTATATAGCGGCAGAGAGTCCGGCAGGTCCGCCGCCGATAATGATTAAATCGTAAACCATCCGATTTGCCTCCTTAAAAATTATCTTATGATTTTATAGTTGTTTTATGTAAAAATGATTAATATAATACATTAAATCATATAAGGTATTTTAAATCAAATAATTCAAATCCGCATATTCGGTTAGATAATGAAGAGATCTTTAAATCTTATACAGTTAACTTTTGCTTCGACAAGCGCCATTATCGGTTCAGGATGGCTTTTAGGCATATACGTCAGTGCAAAAGATGCGGGACCGGCGTCTATATTTTCATGGTTTATCAGCGGATTTGCCGTTATGCTTATAGCCCTTGTTTACAGCGAGTTAGGGGCTATGCTTCCAGCGGCGGGAGGACTTGCAAGATATCCTAAATATACTCACGGCGCTTTTTTAGGATTCATCACGAGCTGGATACTTATTATAGCCGGTGCCGCCGTCAGCACTATAGAAACTGAGGCCACCGTTCAATATCTTAATTTTTATGTTAGCGGACTTTTTATAAATAAATCTCTTACGCCGGAGGGGATGATTTTTGCTTTTTTTATACTTATCGTTTTCTTTCTGCTTAATCTGTTCGGAGCTAAGATATTTGCCAAAACCAACACTTTTCTTACTTACTTCAAAATTTTGATAGTCGCGGCGGCGGCTGGCGCGCTTATTTATGTTTCCGTTAAAAGCGGAAATATTAAAAACCTTGAGGGATATAATTTAATGCCTTACGGATACGACGGGGTTATGAAAAGCATATCTCTGGGCGGGGTTATATTTTCGTATCTCGGCTTCAGACAGGCTATAGATTTATCCGGCGAAGCAAAAAATCCGGGAAGAGACGTTCCAATTGCGACCATTTTGTCGGTCGTTATAGGCATAACGGTTTATACCCTGCTTGCTTTCAGTTTTATAATATCCGTCCCTCAGGTAAAAAACAATCTATGGAATACGCTGAATTTATCATCGCCTTTCGTAAATTTGCTGAATATATACGGACTCTCCGCATTTGCTTTAATGGTAATACTTGGAGCGGTTATATCCCCTTTTGCAACCGGACTGGTATATATGGGAACTACTTCGCGAATTACGTTTGCTATGTCAAAAATGAAATTTTTACCGAAAAGTTTTCATTTAAATTTTAACAGGTACGGAACGGCTTATATTTCGTTGATTTTTACATTCTTTCTGTCGGCATTGTATCTCCTTCCGTTTCCGAGCTGGCAGTCTTTAGTCGGAATAATTACGTCGGGAATGGTATTTACATATATTCTTGGTCCCGTAGGATTGATGGTTTTCCGCAAATTAGACCCCAGTAAAAAAAGGCCTTTTCATCTTCCGTTCGCGAATATTATTTCTCTGCTGGCATTTATAGTCGGAACGCTGATAATTTACTGGTCCGGTTTCGATGTTTTATGGAAACTCGGCATAGGAATATCTGCGGGAATAATACTTTTTATTTTTACGAATTTTAATAATATTAAAAAAAGTTTAAAAGAAACGTTTGTACCCGGTCTCTGGTTTTTGTTTTACATAATTGCCGTTTTAACGCTATCCTCTTTAGGAAGCAAAAGTTTCGGCGGAAATAATCTGCTCAAATCGCCTTACGACTTGATTGCCGTGATTTTAGCCGCAGTTTTATTTTATTTCGTCGCAATCAACACCTCGATAAAAAAAGAAGAAATGGAAATGATAATAGAAGAGGAATTTATCGGGGAAGAGTTTGAGATATAATTATATTGCGATTACTCGCCGCCGGATTGAGCGGCAGCGCCGCTTTCCCGTCCGCCGTTTTTGTTTTCATTTACAGGCTCATCGCAGCCGTGCCTGCCGTCGCAGTAAGGCAGTCTTTTAGATAAACCGCACTTGCAGAAATATAAAGGCCTGCCTTTAACTTTGGATTTTAGTTTATTAAAATCAGTTTTATTCAGTTCTTTCATTTCTTAATCCTCATTATCAATATATAGCAAATTAAAGAAGATGTAATTAGAATTAACGGTATAAAACCGTAATAGCTATGATACAGCAAGCCGGCTATGCTTCCTCCGAAAAAGCTTCCCGAAAATTGAAGGGTATTGTAAACCCCCATTGAAGTTCCTACAAAAGATTTATCCGACGAGTAAGCTACTAAAGAAGGCATTATAGGCTCCGTAATAGAAAAACCGGTAAAAAAAAGTATCCCTCCCAAAACGATAACCGGCAGGGCATAACCGCCTGCATGGGAAAACATAAAAATGCTTGAAATACCCATTAATACAAAACTCAGTTTTAAAAGATGCGCTTCATACCCCATATCGGCTTTTTTTGAAGCCTTCATCATAGCAAAAAGCGAAAAAACCACCATAGGTATTAAAACCTTGT
>JAJZLA010000249.1 GCA_021803845.1 bacterium
TCGTTTCCAATAATTTTTCCTGGGAAATTCCTAAATTTGCCGATAAATTTTTAAAGGGTTCCGGGGTAATTTCAAGGTCTTTTTGAAGCTCCCTGATACAGGACTTTTCAAAATCGGTAATTTTTATCTCTGAATCGGATTTAAAATCGTCATGCGAAAAAAATTTAAAAGAAGACGGTTCTTCGCCGGTCATATCGAAATTAACGCCTATTTTGAAAAGTTTCAGCGTAGGCAGTATTAAATAATCGGACGCGCCGGACTTTTCGCTCAGCAGTTTAATTTCGTCTTCGAGAGAATATTCGGACGGCAGGGTAATAGTGAACCATATATTGTATTCGTTGTTTCTCAAATAATTATGGCTGACGCCGCTATGCGAATTTATGGCATCCGCGGCGGAATCCACAAGTCCGCTATCGACTTTAAAAGCCGCCAGGGTGCTTTTATATCCTATATTGTGGGAATCGAATATAGCGCTTATCTGCCTGATAATTTTATTATTTTTTAAATTTAATATCCTGCCTAAAACCTCTTCTTCGGATATGCCGGTAAGATTAGCGATGCTTAAAAACGGGCGGACGGAAATAGGAAAATCCGTCTGCAGAATATTTAATATTTTCTTGTCGGTTAATTCAAGTTCCATATTTAAAAAAAGAGGTTAATTAATTTTAATTATATCAATTTACTAGAATAACCGTCAAGAAAAAACCTCCGCCCGCCTTCTCGGCGGCAGAGGTTTTAATTTTAATCTTTACGTAAAAAAATGCGGCAATATTATGCGGCATATTACTTCAAAGATTCGAGATACTCCGCAATAGCACTGACCTTCGAAGCGGGCATGCTTTTATGGTTGGGCATAATAACCATGTAGGACTTTCCGTTAAGAGTAGCAAAAGTTCCGGACTTAAAATGCGCGCCGGGAGTTACTATCTGCGTCTTGAGCCAGGACAGGCTTCTCTGCGAACCTATGTGTGAAAGATTCGGACCGACGTGGCCGCCGTTTCCGTTAATGGTATGGCAGGCGATACAGCCTTCCGAACCGAAAAGAGAAGCTCCGGACGCGGCAAAAGCTGAAACGCTTATTGTCGATATTCCGGTAAAAATTAACGCCGCGATAAATAACTTGCCGATTTTTAAAATCATTCGATTCACCTCCCCTTTTTTAATGTCGATATAAAGAAATATTTATTATGCAACATAATGAAACGATAAAAAATAATAATAAAAACGATATTGCGGTTAATATTTCTGAATACCGGTTAAAAAATGGGGTTTCAAATGCTTTAATATGCCCCGTACAGCCCGTTAGAAAACTAAAGAGTTGCACGGGGCGCAAATAATTCGGAAAGTTATTTATGTTTTATACTATTTTAAAGATTCGAGATAAGAGGCTAAAGCGTTAAGTTTTGACGCCGCCATGTGTCTGTGTCCCGGCATAATAGCCTGATAGGACTGGCCGTTGATGTTTGCGGTGGTTCCGGCGGCAAAATGGGCGCCGGGATTTGTTATCTGGGTTTTAAGCCAGGAAAGGCTTCTTCTACTGCCTACATGAGATAAATCCGGACCTACCGAGCCGCCCTGACCGTTAATACTGTGGCAGGCGATACAGCCTTCGGAATTGAAAATCGATGAGCCCGATGCGGCAAAAACCGTAGTAGCGCTAAAAATTAAAGCTACGGCAATGAATAAAGCCGGAATGCTTTTTTTCATAATAATTCTACCCCCTTGAAATTAAAAAAAAAATTAAATTTATTTACTGAACTTATAATATATATATAATATAATAAACTTTAAGTCAATATATTTTTTAGGCGATATTTTATTAAAATTTTATAAAATTTTTCTTGCATTTTTCACTAAATAACATATAATAAAAAATCGTGTTTTTTTATTAAAATTTATTAAGAAGATTTATAATCTTCTGAGGAGGTAAGGGTAAAATGAATTCTTTAGGAACGCATTTACTTTTAGAGTTAAAAAAATGCAAAAAAAATATTTTGGCCGACCTCGATTTCGTCGAAACCGCAATGCTCGATGCGGCGGCGGAAGCGAAAGCGACCATAGTAGAACATAAATTTCACGAATTTAATCCGTTCGGAATCAGCGGAATGGTGATAATTGCGGAATCGCATCTTTCTATACACACATGGCCGGAATACGATTATGCGGCGGTAGATATTTTTACGTGCGGAGATATAATAAAACCTCAGGAAGCGGCCGAGTTTTTAGTAGAAAGGTTCGGGTCTTTGGAACCGCAGATTATGGAAATAAAAAGAGGGCTTATATCTATTTACGACGAAGAGCTTCCGCATAAAGTCCTCTGCGAGGAGAAGCTCGTCGCCCGTTAGCGTAGTATTCGAGTCAATTTTTCGTCGAACTTGCCGTAATAAGATATTTTCTGCGAGGCCCCTGCATCGGAATTTTCCAATATTGCAAGGGCTTTTTTTATGCTTTCTTTGTCGAAAGGTTTTTTTAGTCCGCAATGCATATCCGAAATATCCAGAATAGGCTCGAGAACGAACCTGCGGTTAAAAATCTCCGGATGCGGCAGTTTTAATTCCGGCATATCCAGCGTTATGAAATTTTTTGTAGATTTATCGTAAACGAAAAGTATATCTATATCTATAACTCTAGGCATATATCTTTTGCTTTCGCTTTTCCTGCCCATAATTTTTTCTATACCTTTCAAAAAGTAAAGAAGTTTTCTGCCGAAAGCCGCATAATCTTGCGTGTCTCCGGGCATTTCGAGCATAACAGCGCAATTTAAAAAATAAGGCTGGCCGGCATTTCCGACGGGCGAAGATAAATATGCCGAAGAAATGCCGGACATAACCGCGCCCGTTATAGGGCTACGGGGAACTGAAGCCGCGCTTTTAATTAAATTTAAAGCTTTCAGAAGATTATCTTCGGTATTTCCGATATTGCTTCCCAGCCCCAGGCATATATAGATATCGGGAATGCAGCCGCCTTTGCGGGACTTCGGTTTGCAGTCAATATCCATATCGCCGCATTTCATACGCCCATGCGGACTAAAGCTTCTTTAATGCGGTTTTCGCTTATCGTCAGAGAGAATCTTATATATCCTTCGCCGTATTCGCCGAATCCCGAACCCGGCGTTACGATAATGCCGGTTTCGTTTAACAGTGATACTGCAAACTCCTTAGACTTCATATTTGCTTTCGGAACATGCGTCCAAACGTAAAACGTGGAATCCGATTTATAGACTTTATAGCCCAATTTCTCTAATCCATCTACTAATAATGCGCGCCTTTTTTTATAAATTTTATTGTTATCTTCAACGGCTTTAAGTTCGTTATCGAGCCCGTAAGCTCCCGCAAGCTGAATAGCCTGAAACACGCCGGAATCCAGATTGGTTTTAACGGCTCCGAGCCCCTTCAAGACTTCTTCGTTGCCGGCGGCGAATCCTATCCTGAAACCCGTCATATTAAAAGTTTTGGAAAGGGAATGGAATTCTATTCCGATTTCTTTTGCCCCGTTAGCTTCTAAAAAAGAATCGTTCCCTTTTTCGCCGGTATAAACTTCGGAGTAGGCAAAATCGTGAGCGACTATAATTTCGTTTTTCTTTGCAAATTTAACGACCTCGTTGAAAAAATGCCTGTCCGCCCTTGCAGAAGTAGGATTATTGGGATAATTTAAAAACATAAGCTTCGCTTTCTTTAAAATATCTTCCGGTATTAAGGAAAAATCCGGCAGAAAATCGTTTTCTTCTTTTAGAGGCATAATATAAGGAATGCCTCCCGCAAAAATAGTCCCTGCCCTGTAAACCGGATAACCG
>JAJZLA010000250.1 GCA_021803845.1 bacterium
GGGAAGGCGTTACATATGTTTTGACCCAGGGCAGGCCTTTTCCGTTTAGTACCGCTACGGGACTTCCCGCCGCGACGATAGCGCCGTTCGCCGCTATATAACGAACCGTTCCTTTTGAGCGCGAAACGATAAGACCTTCGCTGTTTATCGATTCTAAAGAACGAAGAGCATAGTATGCGTCGGACAGACTTAAGGCAGCCGTCTCCACGTCTTTTTTTGCGGCTACGCCGTAATGAAATAAAAGTTTCTCTCTTTTAAACTTTATCTTTGCGTACCTTACTTCGTCTTTTGCGGAAATTATCTTTGCGTATAAGCCCGGATTTACGACTCTTGCAATAACGGTTCCGGCGGTTACTAATTTTGGAAAAGAAAAAGATTCTATCAGTCTTCCCGTAAAAGGAGCCGTAAAAACTTGTCTGCCGTTGCTGATAACCTTTCCGATAGAAAAAATACTTTTTGCCGTGTAAGTTTTTTTAGCATAGGCGACTTTTACCGGCATAGCGGAACCGGCAAAGGCAAAGGGCATGCAGATACCGCAAAGGACGAACGAGATAAAAATTAAAATTGAAATCAAAATTACATTTTTCATAGTTTTCGGTCTCATAGTTTTCCGTCTCCGAAGGGGATTATTCCCATATCTATATCTAATTGAGAAACTGCCAAATAAAACCCGTTTACGGCTTCAGCAAGCTCTATGCGCGATTTTATCCAATTATTCTGGGCTTCCTGCAATTCAAGGGCATTAAAAGCCCCTGCCAAATAAGCTTCTTTAGCCATCTTAAAAACTTCGCCGGATTTTTTGACTAAAACTTTTGCTCCGTAAATTTTCTTTTTTGAGGCAGACGCTCTGCCGTAATCTATCGTGAGCCTTTTTTTTACGGACAGTTTAACTGCGGATGCGGCGGATTTAAGCGCCATAAGACTTTCATTCGCCGCATCTATATAACCTTTATGAAGCCCAAAATTATAAATAGGAATGTTCAGCATGACGAAAAACTGCCACCCGAGATTAGGAGCGGCGAAAGAATTTACGGTGTCTTCTCCGTATGCGGCGCCGCCCTGAATGTTCGGGAGCCTTCCGGCTTTACTTATTGAAACGGATGATTTGGCGGATTTAATTTCCGCATCGGCTATTTTAATCAGCGGCTGTTTTTTTATAGCTTTGGAAATGAGGCTATTTAAAGGAGGCATCTTATAATTGAAACCGGCGCTGTTCGGAGCGGGTATGCTCAAAGAAAGTTTTGCATGACGGACGCTGCCGTAAAATATCTCCATTAAGAACATCCGTTCAAACGATTTTACTTTTGATTTTAAAATTTTTAAGTTAGTTTGTATGCCGGCCGTCATAAGTTCCGTTTGAACGACGTCGAAACGCGAAAGACTGCCGGCTTTATATCCTATTTTTGCGGCGGTTAAAATTTTTTTCGCGCCGCTTAGCGCCTTTCGGTCTATTTTTATTTCGTCTTTTAACAGAATTAGTCCGTAGAAATATTGCGTTATACGGGCGGCCTCGAAAAGGCGCGCCAGGCGAAGCCTGTATTCCGCAATCTTAAGATTATCTCCCGCAAGCGAAATTTCGCCGTATATTTTCGGGTCGTATATCGGAACGGTTAAACTTATCTGACTTATTAATTCTCTCATTCCGTTGGCGGAAGCAAATACCGGATAGCCGTTTTTGATCCTCGACCAGATACCTCCCGCATTTACCGCTATATCTGGGAGCAAACCTGCGTCCTCGGCTTTTTTTAAGTCCATTTTTTCGGATATTATATGCTCGGCTTCCAAAATATTCCCCTGATTCGACAAAGCTCTTTTAATAGCCGACGCTAAAGATATTTTTATAATTCTATTCCGTGCCGAAGACGAAATTTTACCCGTTTTGCTTATTTTGAAATAGATGCTGGAGTTATGCGGATTTGAGGGGGTCTCGGCATATGCAGTTTTAAATGAATACCCCGCACTGATGAAAAATAAAAATAAAAAAACCGTTTTTACCGCAGCCGAAATTTTTTTTTGCATAAAAATTTAATGAAAGATATAATAATGCATAATATATAATTTTATATGTGTTGTATTATATATAATGTTCTTTGATTATGCAAATTACCGAAATTAATAAATAGGAGGGTAAGGGATGATAATAAAATCTTTTGGAGCCGCAAAAAATGTTACCGGAAGCTGCCACATGTTAACCGACGAGAAAGACGGTTCGAGCGTAATAATCGATTTCGGTTTGTTTCAGGAAAGGGAATTCGAAGACAGAAATTACAAATTAGATTTTGACCCTAAAAAAATAGACTATCTTATATTAACGCATGCCCATATAGACCATTGCGGCAGGATTCCGTTTTTGGTTAAAAACGGGTTTAAGGGAAGGATTTTATGTACTAAGCCTACATATCAGCTTGCAAAGGTACTGCTTTTGGATACCGGAAAGATAATGACCGAAGGTTACAGATACGAATTAAAAAAAGCATTGAGGAGAAACGAAGAGAAACCTAGTCTTTTATATGACGAATCCGACGTGCTGGATTCTTTCGATTATTTCGACCCCGTTCTGGAATATGGAAAACCATATGAATTAAAAAACGGCTTTGTCGTTTCGGCGCACGATGCAGGGCATATTCTGGGGTCTTCTTTCGTAAAGATAAACAAAAACGGCAAATCCGCAATATTTTCGGGCGACCTCGGCAACAAAGAAAAACCCATAGTCAGAAATTTCGAATATCCAGACGATGCGGATATTGTATATACCGAAACGACTTACGGAGACAGAAATCACAGAAGTTTTAAGGAATCGAAGGAAGAATTCTTGGCGGCTATAACCGAGACTTTTAAAAATAACGGCAATGTTTTAATTCCAAGTTACGCCACCGAAAGGGCTCAGGATATACTTTATATGCTCAGAGAATTTTACGAACAGGGACTTTTACCGAAATGCACGGTTTTTTTGGATTCCCCCCTTGCTCTTAATGTCACTAATATATTCGTTCAAAATTTTTCTTACTTCAAAGAAGACAATATTCCGCTTTTCAAAAAAGGAGATCCGTTTGATTTTCCATATCTTAATATAGTAAAAGATATAGAGGAATCGAAAAGCATAAACAAAGTATCGGAAAGAGCGATTATAATAGCCGGAAGCGGCATGCTTCACGGGGGCAGGATTCTTCATCACCTTAAGCATAATATATGGAAAAAAGAAAATGCGGTAATATTCGTAGGTTATCAGGCAAAAGGGACGCTCGGAAGAAGAATAGTCGAAAAAGAGGATAAAGTTCGTATTCTTGGCGAAAATTTTAAAGTTAATGCCAAAATTTTTACTATAAACGGCTTTTCGTCGCACGCAGACCAGAAAGAGCTTATGGAATGGATTGCCGCCTTAAAGTTCAAACCTAAAAAAGTCTGCCTCGTTCACGGCGACGAAGACGTAATGAACGTTTATAAGGGTAAATTGGAAGAAAAAGGGTTTAACGTTTATATACCCTCTTACGGTGAGGAAATAAATTTTTGACTAAAACTTTAATTGGATAATTTTAAAATAAAAATATATAAGCGGCTTATGGCGATTAATAGGTTTAATAAAAATAAAACGGTAATTATAGCGGGAATAGCGGCTATAATTTTATGGATAATAATAGCCGCCCTAACTTTCGACAGGACGTTTTTGCCTTTAAAAAGCTATATAGGCAAAAATTCAAAAATAATATTAGAAGTATCCGTAATTAACGACGATTTAACCCGAACAGACTCTTTAATAAAAAGAATAGTTTTTAACGAAACATA
>JAJZLA010000251.1 GCA_021803845.1 bacterium
TAAAAAATTTATATTTATAGTATAATATATATTTAATATGGCTAAAAATCCGAAATTCACGATTCTTTTATATCATAAAATAGGAAAATATCCTCAAAATGCAAAATTTCCGGGACTTTATGTTACGGAGGACGATTTCGACAGACAAATCAAATATTTAAAAAATGCAGGATATATTTTTTTAACGCTTTCGGAACTAAAAACTTTATACGATTATTATTACAAAGCAAAGGAAACCGGTTCGCCGGATTCGGCTCAACTTATTAATCCAACCTCGGTCCGCGAAAAGAAAAAATATGCGGCTATTACATTTGACGACGGTTCTAAGTCGGTTTATTCGGGCGGGTTAAAGGTCATGCGGAATAACGGAGTCAAAGCTACCGTTTTTATGGTTCCCGGACTCATAGGCGGAGTTAACGAATGGGATATAAAAAACGGGGAAAATATAGACGAAATGCTTAGCCTATCCGAGCTTAAAGAAATGTGCGGATACGGAATAGAAATAGGCGCCCATACCATGACGCATCCCCGTCTTACTCAGATTTCATCCGTGGAAGCTTTTAACGAAATTTCCCTTTCAAAAAAAAATCTGGAATATTTATTGGGAGTAAGCGTAAACTTCTTTGCATATCCCTACGGAGATTATAGCGAAGAAACGGAAAAGCTGGTTGAAAAAGCGGGTTTTTACGGCGCATGTATTACCAAAACCGGCATAGTAAAAAAAGGGGCGGATTTTTTCGCATTAAAAAGAGTTGCGATAAGGCATAATACCGGGTTTTTTAAATTCAAAAGAAAAATATGGAAAGTCGGACTCTTTTATTAATTTAATATCTGTTCCCGATATAGGTATAAATATGAACATATTAATAATAAAATTAAGTTCTATAGGCGACTGCCTCCTTGCTACTCCGGCTATAGAATCGATAAGAAAGGGGTATCCCGACAGTTTTATTACCTGGCTAGTAGAAGATAAAGCCGGAGATATAGCTCTTTTAAATCCCCATGTGGATGAAGTCTTAATTATCGATAAAAAAAAATTCAAAATCAAGGACTATTTATCGTTAGTTAAAAAATTAAGGAAGCGCCGTTATGATTTATCGATAGATTTACAGGGGGTTGACAGAACGTCTATTTTTGCTTTTTTAAGCGGAGCGCCGTTGAGATATACCGAGGAATATGCAGACCTCGGGTTTTTAAGCAATAAAAAGATTGTGAGGAAAGGAAGGCCGCCCGAACATGCCGTTCAATTTTATCTTTTTTTAGCGTCCGGCGCAGGCGGCGAAAAAATAGAAGAACCTGAGCCTACGCTCGTAACGTCCGAAAAAGATAAAAAATTCGCTTTGAATTTTTTGGAAAGCAATTTTCCAAAACCGGAAAAAAAAGAAATATTTATAGGAATAAATCCAACCGGGGCGTGGAAGACTAAAAGATGGCCGGTTAAATATTTTATTGAGATTTCTAAAAGATTAATAAATTCTTTTAGCGCCAATATAGTAATATTCGGAGGCAAAGGCGAAGATTATCTGGCGGACGAAATATTAAACGCCGTAAACAGCCCTAAAATCGCAAGCGCGGTCGGCAGGACGACTTTGAAGCAGGCTAAGGAACTCCTTGCGGGAATGGATTATTTTATAACTCCGGATTCCGGACTTATGCATATCGCATCTTCGCTCTCCGGACTTAAAACCATAGCTCTGTTCGGACCGACCGATCCGGAACTTACCGGTCCGGTCGGAAAAAATTTTACCGTTTTAAGGGACAATCTTATATGCATACCGTGTTTTAAAAAAGAATGTCCGTTAAATAAAATAGAAAATAATAATTTGACGGAATGCGTTTTATGCATGAAACGAATTAAACCGGATGACGTTTTTGAAATAATAAAGCAGGATTTGGAAATAAATAAAACAAATAAGACAACGTAGAAAGATAAATTTTTGCATATGAAGGATTCGGATAATATAAAAGATTTCTTGATATTCGGACATAACTATATAGGCGACGTTTTGACGCTGACTCCGGCTATTCGGGCGTTAAAGCTGAAATTTCCGGAAAGCAGAATTACCGCCGTCGTTTCTAAGAGCGCCTCGTATGTTTTGCGAAGAAATCCCGACATATGCAGGATTATAGAGACGGAGAAAATTAACGGTATCAGGGGTATTGCCGGTATTTTTAAGCTGTTGGGAACGCTTAACGGCATTAAAAAAAAGAACGGGCATAAATTTTACGCCTGCATTAATTTTTTAACGTCTTTTAAATTTTCTCTTTTAGAATTTTTGTTAACTAAAAAACAGATCGGACAGAGAAAGTTTTTAAATAATTTTTTTCTGCGCGACCGTATAATATTCGATAAAAATTTAAATAATATAGATAAATCGTTAAAATTTATCGAACCGTTCTATATAAACGCCGGTGAAAAATATTTCGACAGGAACTGCGTTTATAACGTCGAAAATACCGATATTAAAAATGCCGAAAATATTTTAAAGAATTCGTTTAACGGTTACGGGATAAACATAGATGCGCAAAATTTTAAATTTGTTTTATTTTCTCCGGGCTCCACGAGGAAATCTAAAGAAGCGGACCCGGATTTGTTTTCTCTCTTCGCGGATTACTTAAATAAAAAAGGTTTTTATACCGTAATTACGGGAAGCAAAAATGACAGACGGACTTCTAAAAAAATTTACGACAAAATAGAAAATAAACGTTTAAATGCGAATTTAACCGGTTTAACCGATATTTATACTCTAGGCGGGTTGATTAAAAAATCGTCTTTGTCGGTCTGCGTAGATAACGGAACAATGCATTTATCTTCCGCGATAAATACTCCGGTCATTGCTCTTTTCGGCTCTACCGACCCCGCCGTCTGCGGTCCTTCGTCCGGCAATGTTTACATAATAGATAAAAAAGCCGAATGTTATCACTGTTTTTATAGGGATTGCCCGAAAGACGGTTTTTATGCGCACGGTTATCCGGACTGCATGGGGAATATTATGCTCGAAGATTTAACCGCCGGATTCGAGTTTTTATTAAATTCCGGTAAAAATTCTAAATAAATAAATTATAAAAAATGAAAATTTCAGGCTTTACTTTTATCAGGAACGGCAATTTAATGGGATATCCTTTTAAGGAGTCTATAATGTCCGCCCTTCCTTTAGTCGAAGAGTTTGTAGTCGTGGTATGCGAAAGTACCGATGACACTAAAAAAGAACTCGAAAGGTTAAGAGACGAAAACCCGAAAATCAAATTAATAGATTCCGATTGGAATGTTACCAAAAAGAGCGGCAGTATAATGTCGGAAAAGACGAATATCGCGATAAAAGAAATTACGGGAGATTACGGACTTTACGTTCAGTGCGACGAAGGCATTCACGAAAAAGACTACGATAAAATAACCCGCGTGCTCGAGGATAATATTAATAACAGAAATATAAAAGGCTTCGTTTTCGATTATATACATTTTTTCGGAGGGTATTTTTCCTATGCGAAGAAGTCGGAAAAAAAGTTTTTTTACGACAAAGAAGTCAGGATTATAAGAAACGACGGAACCGTTTTTTCATGGGGGGATGCTATGGGTTTTAAGGATGCAGGCGGGGTAAAAATAAATATCGAAAACAAAAATGCCGTCCTTCTCAATGCAAATATGTTTCATTACGGCAGGGCAAAAAATCCCGCCGCTATGTATAAAAAAGACAAGGAAATGGAAAGGCTTTATAATTTCAGGA